>JBKOZI010000151.1:0-9934 GCA_046725795.1 Actinomycetota bacterium | reverse complement strand
CCCAAGCCCAGCGTCGCCGAGCTGCTGTCGACGGTGGACGTCGTCTACGTCAACGGGTTGAAGCTCGAGGAACCGACAGTCGGCCTCGCGAGGGAGAACGTCAAAGACGGCGCCGCGATCGTGGAGCTCGGCACGCGGTCGATTCCGGAGAGCCAGTACATCTACGACTTCTCTTTTCCGCGGTCGGAGGGCAAGCCGAACCCCCACCTCTGGACGGACCCGAGATACGCGACGCGGTACGCGCGGATCATCCGTGACGATCTCTCGCAGCGTGATCCGCGGAACAGGAGCTACTACGCCGGCAACTACCGGAAGTTTGCAGCGATGGTGGCGGAGCTCGACAGGGCAATGCGTAAGTCGTTCGCCACGATTTCCGCGGACAAGCGCAAGCTGCTCACCTACCACGACGCGTATGCCTACCTCGGCAGGGACTACGGGTGGCAGATCATCGGCGCGATCCAGGTGTCGACCTTCGACGACCCGGCTCCGAAGGAAGTCGCAGGCCTGATCGAGCAGGTGAAGGGGGAGAACGTTCCGGCGGTCTTCGGCTCGGAGGTCTTTCCGAGCCCTGTGCTCGAGCAGATCGGCAAGGAGGCGGGCGTGGAGTACGTCGATGTGCTGCGCGACGACGACCTTCCCGGAAAGCCCGGCGAACCAGACCATTCGTGGGCCGGCCTCATGCGCCTGGACTACATCACGATGACGGAGGCGATGAAGGGGGACGCGAGCGCTTTGAAGGCGTTCAAGCCGTACGACGTCGCGCCGGACGAGGCCGGGTACCCCCAATGAGAGACGCCGTGGTCCGACTGCAGCAGGTCTCCTGCGACTACGGCCCTCAACGCGTGCTGAGCGACATCACGCTCGACGTGGGCGCGGGTCAGTTCGTCGGTGTGGTGGGCCCCTCCGGGTCCGGCAAGACCACCCTGCTCCGCGCGATCACGGGCACGGTGGCGCCCAGCGCCGGCTCAGTCCGCCGGCGCCCCGGCCTCCGCGTCGGCTACGTACCGCAGGTCGAGACCGTCAACTGGAACTTTCCGGTCACCGTTGCCGAGTGTGTGGTCATGGCGCGGACGCACGGGCGGGTGCTGCCCTGGATGAGCGCCGCAGAGCGCTTCGAGGTCGAGGCCGTACTCGCCCGCCTCGGGCTCGAGGGGCTCGCCAAGCGTCACATCCGTGAGCTCTCGGGAGGCCAGCAGCAGCGGGTGTTCATCGCGCGCGCGCTACTTCGCCGCCCCGAGCTTCTGTTGCTCGACGAGCCGACGTCCGGTGTCGACGTGCGGCTGCGTCACGAGGTCCTCCATCTCCTCGACGACCTGAACGCCGAGGGAATGGCGATCGTGCTCACCACGCACGACCTCAACGGCATCGCGGCGCACCTGCCGAGGCTCGTCTGCATCAACCGTGAGGTGATTGGCGCGGGCCGCCCGCACGACGTGCTCACACCGGACGTGCTCGAACGCACCTATGGAGCGAGCATGCAGGTGCTCGAGCACGCAGGCATGCCGGTCGTCGTGGATTCGTTCCCGGTTCTGCACGAAGCATCGGTGCCGGCGAGGCCCGCAGCATGATCGAGGAGCTGCTAAGGCCGTTCGAGTACGAGTTCTTCCGCAACGGCGTGGAGGTCGCGACGATCGCGGGCGCGCTCTGCGGCATGATCGGCGTCTACGTCGTTCTCAAGGGCATGAGCTACATCGGTCACGGGCTCTCCCATGCGATCTTCGGCGGATTCGCGGCGAGCTCGCTCCTCGGCGTCAGCTTTCTGCTCGGCGCGGGCGCATGGGGTGTGGTCTCGGCACTCGCGATCAACGGCGTTTCGCGCCGAAGGGTGATCGGGTCGGATGCCGCAATCGGCGTCATCACGACGGCCTCGTTCGCTCTCGGTCTCGCCCTGTTCGCGCTTTTCGGCAGCCGGGGACAGAACTTCGACGCCGCGCTTTTCGGAAGCATCCTCGGCGTCAGCAACCAGGACGTGCTCGCCGTGGCGGCCGTGAGTCTCCTGGCCGGCACACTCGTTTTTCTCCGCTACCGGGCGCTGCTGTTCACGACCTTCGATCCCGAGGTCGCGGACGTGTCGGGCGTGAAGACCGCGCGCCTGGACGCGATGCTCACGCTCGTGCTCGCCGGATCGATCCTCGCCACCATGCAGGTGCTCGGCGTGACGCTGATCGCGGCCACGCTCGTGATACCGGCGACAGTGGCGCGAATGCTCACCAACTCCTTCAGCCGCATGCTGTGGCTCGCAACGTTCATCGGCGCGGCGTGCGGGTTCATCGGCATGAACCTGAGCTACCACATGGACGTGCAGTCCGGGCCCACGATCGTGCTCGTCGGAGCGACGCTCTTCGCGCTGGTGTTCCTCATCACGAGCCCGCGGCGGCTGCAGCGCGCCGCCGCCTGATTGGGAAAAGGGCGATGTATGCTCGAAGGGCCTCGACCAAGGAGCCGCGATGGAGCATCAGCACGACCATCCACACACCCACGAGCACAGGCATGGCGACGAGATCCACTCTCACGCGCACACCGAGCACGAACACGAGCACGTCGAGCACGAGCACGAACACGAGCACGATGGTGAGAAGCACTCTCACCCTCATGTCCACCAGGCCGGGCTCGAGGACCAGCACGAGCACGATCACGGATAGGCAATGACGCTCGCGCCGTTCAGGCACCCCGAGCTCGAGTTCAAGGACATCGGTGAGGTCGTCGACGTGCTCCGCCGGCAGGGCTATCGACTGTCCACGGCGAGGCGCATAGTGCTGGACGCCCTGTTCGCCGCCGAAGGGCCCGTCTCCGCCGAGTACATCGCCCACGGCCTCGGCGGGCAGATGACGCGCTCTGACCTCGCGTCGGTCTACCGCAATCTCGAGTGGCTCGAGAGCCTGGGCGTCGTGCGGCATGTTCACCTCGGTCACGGACCCGGCCTCTACACGCTCGCGCGAGGGGGCAGCCGTGAGTACCTGGTGTGCGAGCGCTGCGGCCGCGTCAGAAGCCTGGAGCCTTCCGAGCTCGATCTGGTGCGCTCACATATAAGAGAGGCGTATGGCTTCGAAGCGCGCTTCAGTCACTTCGCGATTCCCGGTCTCTGCGCCCCCTGCCTCGATGCGATCGAATCCGAAGCGCAAGCCGGTGCCGGGTTGCGTTCACGCAGGGCCGAGCATCGGCACCTCCGCACCGAGCACCAGCACGAGCACAGCCACTAGATGGCTGATTCCACCGGCCGCGAGGATGTCGGGGGCGCTTAAAACCGGCATTGACAGAGAGTCAGGTTGAGGCGGTTGATCGCTCCGTGAATGACTCGCGGGAAATGACACCGCGAAAGAGCCATCTCATTGCGGATCCAGAGGTCACGGAACATTTTGGGGGCTATGGACGCTGACGCCGACGCCTAAACGCGAGGTGGACGGCTACGGGTTTGCGCCAATGCCGATTACTTGACCTCTCCGTGCATCCTGGGACCGGCATGACGCCCTCATGTGAATCGAACGACTAAGCCTGACCCCGTCACTGCCGGCTTTGCGGGTATCACAGGAGCTGACGCTGGACTTCATCGCCGAGCACACCCTCGGCCTGCCGCGCAGCCGGTAAAACGGTTCCACCACAACTGAGAGGAGCGGAGATGGCCAGGGCAGAATTCAAGCTGAAAGGCGACGTTGGCGAGATCGTAATCGCCGATCCACCCCTGAATCTCTTCGGCTTGGACCTCTCGCGCGACCTCGCGACGGCCGCCGAGCAGGCCCATCACAGCACCGCGCGAGCGATTCTGGTCAGCGCGGAGGGCGACCATTTCTCCGCGGGCGCGAACGTCGAGATGTTCATCGGTCGCGACGAGGCGGCCGCTCGCGAGCTGATCGAGGAGTTCATTCCGGTGATCAGGCGATTCGCCGAGATCGACGTGCCGACGGTGGCCGCCGTGCAGGGGCTATGCCTTGCGGCCGGGTTGGAGGTGGCGTTGAGCTGCGACCTGATCTGGGCAGCGGAGGGTGCGCAGCTCGGTCTCGTGGAGGCGGTGATCGGCGCGACCCCGTTCGGCGGAGGAACACAACGCCTTGTCGCCAGAGCCGGAGCGGGCCGGGCAGCGGAAGCGGTGCTGACCGGGCGGACGTATCCGGCTGAGACGATGCTCGAGTGGGGAGTGGTGAACCGCGTGGTGGCGGCTGAGAATCTCCACGAGAAGGCGCGCGAGTTCGCCGGGAGGCTGGCCGCGGGCCCCACGCTCGCCCATGCGGCGACGAAGCGGATGATCCGTATCGCAGTCGACGACGGGGTGGATGCCGCCGACAGGGACCTGCCGGAGGTGGGCGCAAACGTGATGGCAAGCGAGGACCTCCAAAACGGCGCCCGAACGCTGCTCGAAAAGGGTCCCGGCCACGCGACCTTCGAGGGTCGCTGAGCTCGTGGCCCTTCCCGAAACGTTTCGCCGGAAACCGCGGCCTCCGGAACCGACATGCTGCGTCCTCGGTCGCCCACGTACTCACCGAGTACGCGGACTCCCTGCGTCCTTGCCTGTCCGCCCCGGAGTCTCGCCGTTTCCTGGCGAACGTTCCGAGAAGGACCACTAGCTCGGCGGAACGAGCTCGTCGAGCACGTCCGCGAGGCCGGCGAGATCCGGGAGCTCGCGTGTCGGCGCGGGGTCACCCCGCTCGCCGAGGCGGTTGATCCACACCGACGGGGCTCCCAGCTGGTCGGCCGGCACGATGTCGTGGAAGTGACTCTGGGCCACGTGCACATGGCGCGTGCGATCCGCGCTTGTGGATTCGAAAAAGGCCTGCCAGTGTCCGTGCGCCGGCTTGTAGGAGCCGATTTCCGAGGCCACGATCGCCCCGTCGAACGGCACGCCGATCGCGCGCAGCGAGGCCTCGATGAGGTCGCTGTCGCTGTTCGACAACGCGACCAGCCTCCATCCGCGCTCGTGGGCCTCGGCCAGCGCACTCGGCACCTCCGGGAACACCGGCCAGCCGCGCAGCGAGCGCGCGAGCGCGTCCCGCTCCTCCGGCGGGAGCTCCGTGCCGGCCTCCGACGCGAGCTCGGCGAGCACGTACGCCATCACCTCCCGGTAGCTCGACTCCGGCCGGTCACGCTGAACGCGTGGCTCGATCTCGTGGTAGCGCGCCAGCAGCTCGCTGACCTGGGATGGGCCAAACAGGCGCGCGAGCTCGGCGCCGACGCCGGCGTTCCAGTCGACGAGGGTCCCGTAGCAGTCGAGGGTCGCCCAGCGCGGCGTGGGCACGTTCACGCGCGCAGGATATTGACCGGGCATTAACGTCTATACGAGCATCCGGGCCTAGCATAGGCCGACCGGCGAGTGCGGCCGACCAGGACCATGGCGACGATTCCCTCCTTTCTCGATACACCGCTGCTCAGCGAGGCATACCGATTCGCGCTCGAGGCGCACGCACGGCGCGGAAAGGCGGATGCCGAAATCGAGCATGCGACCGACGCCGCACGTCTGGTGCACGAGGCGGGATTCCCGGAGGAGCTCGTCGCCGCGGCGCTGCTCCACGACGTCCTCGAGGAGACTGCCGTGAGCGCCGCCGAGCTCCGGGAGCGATTCGGCGACAACGTTGCGGACCTCGTGGCTTCAGTAACGGAGAACGCCGCGATCAACAGCTACGAGCGACGCAAGGCGGCTCTACGAGGGCAGGCCGTCGAGGCTGGTCGCGACGCCGCGGCGATCTTCGCCGCCGACAAGCTCGCGCGCATGCGAGCCCTGAACCGGGCCGGAGAAGTTCCTGATCCGCGCAGACTGGCGCACTATCGCGAGGCGTTCCGCCTGCTTCGTGCGCGGCGTCCGGACCTGCCGTTTCTCGAGGAGCTCGGCATCGAGCTCGAGCATCTCACCTCGGCCGAGCACGAGGTGGCGCTCCGAGACGGGGGCGTCGTAATGGTACGGCCGATCGAGCGTTCGGACGGCCAACTGTTCGCAGCCGCGTACGAGCGGATGAGCGAGGAGTCACGACGTCGGCGATTCATCACCGCGCCGCGCCGCTTGACCGAGGAGGATCTTCGCTACCTCACGGACATCGATGGGAGACGCCACGACGCACTCGTTGCGCTCGATCCGGCGACGGGCGATCTGGTGGGGGAAGCCCGTTACGTTCGAGATCCTGGACGATCCGACATCGCCGAAGTGGCGGCCGTGGTCCTGGACGACTGGCAGGGCAGGGGCATTGCCACGGCCCTGCTCATCGATCTGACGCGCCGTGCACGTGCGCGCGGCCTGTCTCGCTACAAGGCGATCGTGTCGGCCGACAACCAGGTCGTGCTGGACGCGCTCGCGAAGCTGGGGGCGAAACCCACCGGGGCTTCCGAAGGCCAGGTCGAGCTCGAGTTCGAGCTTCCGGCGGAGGGTCTTTCGGAGCGCTTGCTGGGTGCGTTGCGCTGGGCCGCTCTCGGTCAGGTACGGCTTGTCGGAAGGGTCGCCGATCGGGTAGCGCGGCTCGTGAGCGTTTAGAGACGACCTCTCTATGAAAGAAGGCCGGGTGATAAGAAACCCGATACATGACGCCCAAACAGAAGCCGGGCCGCCTCGCGCAACTCGATCTCGGCCTGACGCTCCCTCGTGAGCAGGAGGAGAAGCGCCTTTCGGAGGCCCAGCTCCGGCTGCTCGCGCTGCGACTTCAGCTGGGTGGTAAGCGCGGTGACGGGAGCCTTGGGCCGCCGGTCTGCGTCCTGTTCGAGGGCTGGGACGCGTCGGGAAAGGGCGGAGCGATCAAGCGCCTTGTCGCTTCCCTCGATCCACGTCACGTGCGCGTGGCCACGTTCGAAGCTCCCACTCCGAGGGAGAGGCGCCACCACTTCCTCTGGCGCTTCGTTCCGGCGCTGCCCGGCTGGGGCGGGATGACGGTCCTGGACCGCTCGTGGTACGGCCGCGTGCTGGTCGAACGCGTCGAGGGATTCGCAGCCGCCGACCAGTGGGCGCGTGCGTACGAGGAGATCGTCGAGTTCGAGCGCATGTACGCGCGCGAGGGGATGATCATGATCAAGTTCTGGCTCCACATCTCCCCGGATGAGCAGCTGAAACGCTTCAAGCGGCGCGAGCGCGACGACCTAAAGCGCTGGAAGCTGACGGAGGACGACTGGCGCAACCGCGGCCGTCGCGAGGACTACGACGAGGCCGTCGAGGCGATGCTCGAGCGGACCGATCACGAATTGAGCCGTTGGCAGCTCGTCGAAGCGGAGTCCAAGCGCTACGCGCGGGTGAAAGTGGTCGAAACGGCGATCGCCGAGATCGAGCGCGGGATGCGAAAGCACGGCATCGTGCCGCTGGACTGATTGCGCGCGATAATCCGTGACCGTGCGCCGGCTGATCACCATTCCCATCAGTCACTACTGCGAGAAAGCGCGCTGGGCGCTGGAGCGTGCGGGCCTCGCTTACACGGAGGAGCGTCACGTGCAGGGCGTGCACCGGATCGTCGCGCGGCGTGCCGGCGGTGGATTGACCGTCCCGGTCCTCGTCGCGCCCGAGGGCGTGTTCCCCGAGTCGGAGCAGATCCTCATGTACGCGGACGAGTCACTTCCGGAGGCACTGAGGCTGTTCCCTGCCGACCCGGCACTGCGCGCCGAGGTGGAGACGGTGAGCCGCTGGCTCGACGAGGGGCTGGGTCCGGACGGGCGACGCCTGATGTACACGCACATGCTGGAGCAACGCCGTCTCATGCTCGAGGTGAACAATCAGGGGGTTCCGAAGTGGGAAGGCCGAGCGATGACCGCTTTGTGGCCGATCGCGGTCCGGCTCGGAAAGCGCGAGCTCGAGGTGAATCCGGCTGGGCCGGACGAGGACGAAGCGCGCGTGTGGCAAGCCTTCGACGCCGTCGCCGAGCGGCTCGCGGACGGGCGCCGCTACCTCTGCGGAGATCGATTCACGGCGGCCGACCTCACGTTCGCGGCCCTCTCGGCCGCGGTGCTCGTCCCTCCCGAATACGGGGTGGCGCTTCCGCAACCGGAGCGCCTGCCCGCCCGGATCGGGCACGACGTGCGCGCCTTCCGGGCGCATCCTGCGGGCGCATACGCCCTGGGACTCTTCCGTGAGGAGCGCCACCGCCCGGCGCGGCAGAGCGTGTCCGCCCCGTAAGCCAGCAAGCTGATGATGGACCGCATCGGCTGGTGCTCGCTCGCGACCGTGCTCGCGCTCGCGGCCGCATCCTGCGGAGGCTCAGACGCCGATCGCACCACCGTCGCCACGTCCCCGGGCCCGACCGGCTCGTCCGGGCCCGGCGCCACTGATCGAGCTCCGAGCCATTCCTCCGATGCTTCCCGACAGCCCCCTACCCGTGGACGCAGTGAATTCGATCGCTCCGCCGTAAGGATCAGCTTCGTCGACACTTCATACCCGTTCGGTTCGAAGTCGCAAGTCACGTACTTCGTCGCGAACGGCTCCGCGCCCCGCGCGCTGGCGCAGGCCAAGGCGTGCGCTCGTCAGAACGCCACCAAGACTCGGTCCGCCTACTGCTTCGCCTTTGCCTCAGTGCGGGCACTGCGCTTCTCACGCATCTCGCGCCGCCCGCCGGCGAAGATGCAGCGCCCGTGCTGGAACGCCTACTGGGGTCAGCCCAAAGGCCGCCGGGGGTTCGGCGCTTCGAGCAATCCGGCCGCCGCGGCCCTGCACTGTCCGGACGCCCAGGGCTGAGCCTGGAAGAATCGTCCGATCGCTGCGCCGCTTCAGGGCCGCAGGTGCCTGACCGAGACGTCGTATTGCGCCGCCATACGCTCGGCGATCAGCGACCGGTGGCAAGCCTCGGGATCACGCTCCACGCAGAGCAGGGCGGCGGCCGCGCCGGTCGGCATGCTCTCCACGATCGGAGCGAGGTTCACCTCGTCGAGGATCTCCTTCGTGTAGCGCTCGACGTACTGGGGTGCGAGCTCGACACGCGTGCGCTTGCCGACTCCGAGCCTCGCGTCCTCCCGGTATTGGAGCCGGCGAAGCTCGGTGGTGGGGGCGAGTTCCTTGTGATGGCGGTACTCGATCCCGGCGCCGGCGAGCGCCTCCTGAAGCCGCGCCGAGTTCGCCCAGGCGTACTCGCTGCCGCGAACGCCGCGCCGCTGGCGTACGTCCAGGACCTGGTGAACGTTGGCCTCGCGCAGGGCGGAGAGGAACTTCTCGATGGTGAAGCCGTAGACGCCGATCGTCGCGGCCGTCCGCATGCCTCAGTCCTGAACGGCTCCGTCGCGGAACGCTAGTGCGCCTGATCCAGGGGGCGAGGCCGGCGCCGGGAGGCGCTCCGCCTTTTCGAGACGTTCCTCGAGGGAGTCGTCGAGCTGCCCCACAGCTCGCGGGCGCGCCCCCAGAGCACGGCGTTCGAGCTGTTCCTCTGAAGCGTCCAGCAGTAGAGCGAGAGCTCGTCCAGCTGTTCGTTCGACAGCCTCTCGCGCCTGCCGAACCGGCGGTTTCCTGCGTGCAGGTGGGCGAGGAGCTCAGCAAGCCCGGCGCCGCCATCGGAGCGGTCTTCCAACTCTCGCTGGAGTGCGGCCCTCGTAATCTCGCTGGCTATGTTGCTTCCTTCGTTCCGGTTACTGGAGCGGTGACTGACTCTACCAGCCCCTTTTTACAGGACCGGTCCCCCGGAAAACCGGCGGAGGATCAGCCCGCCGATCAGGATCGGGCCGGATCGCAGGCCATTCAGGTTACCCTGGTGCGAACGCCTCATATACATGTGCGTGGGGCCCGCTGAGATGGCGAACTACATCCGAGTTGACGACGGTGACACCTACCGGCTCGATCCCGAGATCGACCCGGCCGAGCTCACCGCCCAAATCGCGACCGCGCTCGAGGGTGGCGATTCGGTGACCGTGGGGCTCGACTTCCCGGACCGCCACGCCAAGACGGGAGCGCTCACCGTCGGCCGGAATGCGTCGTGCGTCCTGCTGACGACCGACGAGTCCGAGTAGCTGCGCCTCAGGCCCGCGCCGCGCCGCCCGCGCGCACAGCGTCGCGAGC
>JBKOZI010000150.1:0-15880 GCA_046725795.1 Actinomycetota bacterium | reverse complement strand
CGTCGATCCCGTCGAGGTCCACGAAGGCGCCGAAGTCCACGATGTTCGAGATCGCGCCCTCGACGACCTGGCCAGGCTGCAGCCGGTCGAGGATCTGCTGGCGGACCTCCTTGCGCTCCTCCTCGAGCACTGCGCGCCGCGACAGTACGACGTTGTTGCGGCTGCGGTTGAGCTCGATGACCTTCGTCTCGATCTTCTGGCCCAGGTACTCGTCGAGGTTCTGGACTCGCCGGATGTCGACCAGTGACGCCGGCAGGAACCCACGCACGCCCAGGTCGATGATCAGACCGCCCTTCACGACCTCGATGACGTTGCCCTCCACAGGCTCGCCCGACTCCGCGGCTGCCTCGATCCGGCGCCAGGCGCGCTCGAAGCGGGCGCGCTTCTTGGAGAGGATCAGGCGCCCATCCTGGTCCTCCTTCGTGAGCACGAGCGCGTCGACCTCCTCGCCGAGCTGGACCTCCTCGGCCGGGTCGATCGAGCGGCGGATCGAGAGCTCGCCCTGCGGAATCACCCCTTCCGACTTGTAGCCGATGTCGACCAGGACCTCGTCCTTGTCGATCCTCACGACCTTGCCGGTCACCACATCGCCCTCCTCGAATGAGACGAGGGTGGCGTCGTAGTTCGGGACCAGCTCGCCGTCGACCTCTATGAAGATGTCGGGCGGCGCGGCTGGAGGGGCGATTTCTACTTCTTGAGGCGGCGTGTCGACCTGCGGCACGCGCCGAACTATAGCGGCAGGTAGCGCGCCGGACGGGGGGCCGCGGGAGGCACTGGTAGCCTCAGCCCACGATGCCGAGACGCCGCACGAAGCGGGGATCTGAGCGCACTGCGCTCGAGACCACCCACGACGTCGTGATCTGCGGGGCGAGCTTCGCCGGCCTTGCGACGGCGCGTGAGCTGGCGGGCAGCGGCGCACGTGTCCTGCTTCTGGATCGGTACGAGGTGGGCGAGCGCCAGACGTCCGCATGCGCGGCGCCGACCGCATGGCTCGAGGCGCTCGGTCTGGAGGGCTCGATTCGCCAGCAATTCGGGACCCTCGTGGTGCACACCCCCCACACGACCGTTCGCCTTCCTCTCCCGTGGACTTTCTCGACCTTCGACTACCGGGAGCTCTGTGATCTGCTGGACCGCCAGAACGATGCCGTGTTCGAGACGGCGACGGTCCGCGGCAGAGCGGTGGGAACACCACGTGGGCCGGACTCCATGGTGACGGTCGAGACCGACCGCGGGGAGCTGTCCGCTCCGCTCGTGGTCGATGCGCTCGGGTGGCGGCGGGTGCTCGGCGGCGGCTATCAACCGCCCCACGCCCCGCTCTCGCGCGGGCTCGAGGTCCATCCCGGCGGCCGCAGCAGCGAGCTGGAGATCTGGATCGACCGCTCGGTCGTGCCCGCCGGGTATGGCTGGAGCTTCCCCGCCGAGGACGAGGTGCGCGTCGGCGTTGGCTCCTTCGACCCGCGCTTCCACGTACGCGAGCCCACCGTCGAGCTGGCGGAGCAGCTCGACCGGCCGGCTGTCCGCTACCAGGGCAACTGGATCCCGCACCAGCTTCGCGACGGGGCGGAAGCGGACGTGTTCTTCGTCGGCGACTCCGCCGGACACTGCCTCCCGCTCACGGCCGAAGGAATCCGCACCGCCTTCTACTTCGGCATCGCGCTGGGGCGGGAGCTACGGAGCGTCGTCGACGGGCGTGCCACGCGCGAGACCGCGATGCGCCGCTACGGAGCTTTCTGTGCGAGCCACGAGCGGAAGTTCAGATGGCTGCTTCGAGCCCAGCGGCTCGTGCCGCGGGTGCCGCCCCGCATGCTGGCGGCCGCGCTTGCACCGGTCTCGAGCCGGCGGTTCACCCACTGGTCGTTTCACCATTACCTGAAAATCGCGCCTCCGAGCTTCGCCGAGCCCGCGCCTGTGCGCACCTCAGCCGTGCCGCCGGCCGAGCGCCGGGTCGCGGCTTGAGCCGGACCGCCCGCTCTTTCCCCTAGCGGCAGGCGACGTTCAGACACTGTGCCGGGTTCCCGTTGCCGGAGGCACGGTTGCCACCGCCGTCGGTGCCCGCCACCGACTCGATGCCGAGATCGGCGTTTCGGTTCGCGACGTTGCGCGTGATCGTCGTCAGCGAATCCCGCACTTCGATCCCGTCGTCGCCATTGCCCGTCGACGTGTTGTGCTCGATCAGGGCGGCAACTCCCTCCGCGGAGAAGATGCCGTCGCCGAAGCTGCCGCGGAGATCGTTTCGCGACACCAGCACTCTGCTCTGCGACCCATCGAGCCTCAGTCCCTGCTTGTAGCCCGACACCGAGTTGTGCTCGATGGTCAGGTCCTGTTCGGTGACAGTGGCCCATATTCCGGTACCGAAGCCGAGGAAGCCGTTGGCGGGAATCGACGTGTTCACGATCGTGTTCCCGCTCGCGTGCGTCCGCTCCGTGCCGGCAAATAGCAGTCCGGACGACCGGTGGTTCAAGATGCGGTTGTTCTCGATGCGATTGTCGTTGGACTGCGAGACGAGCAGGCCCACGCTACCGCTCGAGTCGATCAAGTTGCCGCGGATCTGGTTGCCGTTCGACTCCTCGGTCACCTGCATCGCCAGAATCGGGCTGTTCGAGACGGTGTTTCGTTCGACCCGGCTGTCGCTTGATTCGACCAGATACATACCGAAGCTGTTCGCGTCCACCCGGTTGTCCGTGATCACGCTCCCACGAGACTCATAGTCGTAGATACCGTAGGAGTTGCTGTGGAAGATGCCGAGCCGGATCCGGCTGCCTTGCGACTCGAGCGGAAGCGCTCCGGCCAGATTCCGTTGAAGCTCGAGGCGAAGGAGGCGGTTCGATTGAGCCTCGTAGAGCTTCACGCCGACGTCGAAGCCCTGGATATTGCCGTTCTCGACAGTGACGCCGGTATGTCCGGCGGTGTTGTCGACACCGTCCTCGGTGTCCCCGTAGACCAGGTTGGCGCCGTTGCTGCCGCCGGTGCCATCGATCGTGTGCCCGTCGAGATCAAGCGTGATGCCGCCGGCGCCGATCACGAGACCGTCGCCCGGACAGCCCACCAGGTCGGCGGTCAGCGTCGTGTCCGTCGTGATCACGTCGCCGCAACTCGGCTGCGCCGCGACGGCCCTGGGCGCGAACAGCAACGTCAGCGCCACCGCGACCGTGATCCACGCAGTCGTCCCTCTCTGTCCGGTCCTCCCGATCTTCATGCCCCTCCCCTTTCGGGCGATCGTGGCAGCCGGGCAATTCTAGGTGCGCAGCGGCGCGGGTGGCAAGCCCGGGCCGAAGCCGAGGTTTGGCCTCCCCGGCCACGGGAAAATCTCTTGAGGACGGCGCTTCGCGCCGGGCCATGGATTCGAGACGAAAAGGAACGCGAAATGAGCATCCTGGACAAGATCACCGGTAGGACGAAGAAGGCAGCGGGAGACCTGACGGACGACTCATCGCTGCGCCGTCAGGGCCAGCGCGAAGAGGCAAAGGGCGAGGCCAAGGACAATCTCGAGAACGAACAGGACAGGGCCGCGGAGAAGGCCCAAGAGGTCGCTGACCTCGAGCGCAAGACCTGAAGAACAACAAAATTGGTGGGGCACGTGCCGCCGCGCAATCGCGGCGGCGTCGCCTTAGGTCCTGATCACGAGCACGGTCCCGGCGAACAGCAGCAGCACGCCGATCACGCGCGGCACGGTGATCGGCGTCCTGTCGAGGCCGAGGACGCCGAGGCGGTCGATCACCATCGCCGTCGAGAGCTGCCCGGCGACCGTCGCAGCCGTCACCCCGCCGGCGCCGAGGGTGCGCACCGTCAACAGCACGGTTGTCACGTAGGCGGCGCCCAGCACGCCGCCGAGCAGGTAGTGCCAGCGGACGTTCGTCATCCCGGACAGCTCGTCGAGGTGACCGGTGACGACCACGATCCCGAGCAGGACAATTGTCCCGATTCCGAATGAGATCAGCGCGGCTGGAAAGGTCCCGGTCGCCTTGCCGAGGTGGGAGTTGATGGGGGCCTGAAGGGCGATCAGGCCGCCGACGATCGCGGTCGCGATCGCCGCTAAGAGAGCTCGGTCCACGGAGTCATCTTGGACGCGCCCCCATATCTATTTCGCCTCCATCCAGTTGTCCCCCACCCCGATGTCCACCCTCAGCGGTGGATCGAGCGCGCACGCACCCTCCATCTCCTCCCGGACCAGCGCGGTCGCCGCGTCGACCTCTTCCTCCGGGCCTTCGAACAGCAGCTCGTCGTGGATCGTCAGCACGAGCCTTGTCCGCATGCCCCGCTCGCGAAGCCGCGCGTCGCAGCGAACCATCGCGATCTTGATGATGTCGGCGGCCGTACCCTGGATCACCGTGTTGACCGCCAGCCGCTCACCCAGCGATCGCGTCTGGTACTTCCTGGAGCGAAGCTCCGGGATGTCCCGGCGACGGCCGAACAGCGTCTTGACGTAGCCGCTCTCCGATGCCTCGGCGATCGTACGTCCTATGAATGCGCGTACCGCGGGGAAACGGGCCAGGTAGCGCTCGATGTACTCGGCCGCCTCGTCGTGGGGAATCTGCAGCTGCTCCGAAAGCCCGTGGGCGCTCAGGCCGTAGACGATCCCGAAGTTGACCGCTTTCGCACGCGAGCGCTCGCCGGGGCCGATCTCCTCGGGGGAAAGCTTCAAGACCTCCGCTGCCGTCGCCGCATGGACGTCCTCGCCCCGCTCGAAGATCCGCTTCAGGACATCCTCGCCTGCGACGTGCGCGAGGATCCGGAGCTCGACCTGCGAGTAGTCCGCCGATATCAGCTTGGCGCCGGGCTCGGCGATGAAGCAGCTGCGGATCTTGCGCCCGAGCTCCGTTCGGATCGGAATGTTCTGGAGGTTCGGATTCGTACTCGAGAGCCGCCCCGTCGTCGTCGCGGCCTGATTGAAAGTCGTATGCAGCCGTCCTGTCTCCGGCGTGATCAGGGCCGGCAGAGCGTCGAAGTAGGTGCTCTTGAGCTTGGAGAGCTCGCGCCAGGCCTCGACCTTGTCCACGATCTCATGCTCCTCGCGAATCGCAGCCAGCACGCGGGCGTCGGTCGAGAATCCGGTCTTGCCCCGGCGCTTGCGGCTGAGACCGAGCTTCTCGAAGAGGATCTGGCTGAGCTGCTGGGGCGAGCCAACCGTGAACTCCTCACCGGCAAGCTGCCAGATCTCCTGCTCCAGCTGGGCGACTTCCTGAGCCACCCGCGCCGCAAGCTCTCCGAGCCGCTCGACGTCGAGCTTCACACCCTGGCGCTCCATCCGGCTCAAGACCTCGACCAGCGGGAGCTCGACCTCCTCGAACAGCCTGCGCAGCTCGAGCCGGTCGAGGTCCGGCTCCTGGACCCTCGCCAGCACCTGCACGGCCAATGCCTCGGCGGCAAGCCCGTCGTCGCTCTCGACCACCGCCTCGATCCCATGCTGCTCGAGCAGCTCGTCGAGCGGGTACTGGCGGCGGGCCGCGTCGATCAGGTAGGCGGCGATCATCGTGTCGTGGCCGAGTCGCTCGGGAGTGCCGCCGTCCTCGTCGAGCGACGGCGCGACCGCGCGGCTGATCCCCTTCCAGTCGTGGGCGATCAGTGGCCGGCCGCCCCAGGCCAGCAGCAGTGCCGGGAGGCTCTCGGCGACTCCCGTCAGGACCTCGTCGCCACCGTAGGCGGCCCAATGGATCGTGCCGTCCTCGCGAGCCGCCGCGAGCGAGGCGGGACCGGCAGGCAGTGTCGCCAGGTCGCCCACGGAGGACTCCCGCGCACGAGCCTCGTGGCGTTCCCGTCCCCGGGCACGCGGAGCAGCCGTTTCCTCTCCGAGCGACTCCTCGAGCCGGCGCAGCGGTTCGCGCAGCTCGAAGCGCATGAACACCTCGCGCAGGCGAGACCGGTCGGCGGGCGCGCCGGCGATCTCGGCTACGTCGATGCCGGCGTCGATGTCGCGGTGTAGCGTCGCGAGCTCCTTCGAGATTCGGGCCAGATCGGCGTTCTCGCGCAGGTTCTGCTGCCGCTTTGCGCCCGAGACGTCATCGATGTGCTCGAGCACGCCCTCCAGCGAGCCGTACTGCTGAAGGAGCTGAGCGGCAGTCTTGTCGCCGATTCCCGGCACCCCGGGGATGTTGTCCGACGTGTCGCCCTTGAGGCCGATGAAGTCGGGGATCAACTCGGGGGAAATTCCGTACCGCTCGACCACGCCGTCGCGGTCGTAAACGCGAGTGTCGGTGATTCCGCGCGACGTGGTCATGATCCGCACGCGCCCGTCGTCGGCGAGCTGGTAGGCGTCCCGGTCGCCGGTCACGACGGTCACGTGGATGCCTTTTTCCTTCGCCTGCTGCGCAAGGCTCGCGATCACGTCGTCCGCCTCGAAGCCCTCGACCCGGACGTTCGCATAGCCGAAGGCCTCGACGAGTGGCTCCAGGTGGGGCCACTGCTCCCGAAGGAGATCCGGGCGAGGCTTCCGCTCGGCCTTGTATGGCTCGTACTGCACCTCCCGGCCCGACATGCCGGCGTCCCAGACCACGATCGTGGCCTTCGGCCCGTACTCCGTCAGGATCTTCACCAGCATGCTGGCGAAGCCGAAGATCGCGTTCGTCGGCTCGCCGCGGGATGTGGCGATCGAATCGGGCAGCGCGTAGTAGGCCCGGTAGGCCAGGCTGTTGCCATCGATCAGGAAGAGCTCTTGTGCGGGGGCCACTCTCTCGAATCATAGGAACGAGGTTCTCGGCCCGGGTTGGGCGGAAGCAAAGGCTCCGCGTCGAAACTTCAAAGGTATGATCAACGACGGCCTTCAGTTGCAGGCCTTTTCTCCAACCCGCCAGCCTTAGGCAGGGGTAATGCCGGTAACTCCCAGCGCCTCGTTCAGCCTCACCCTTCGCATTCGCTTCGAGAACGAGGCCGGCGTGCTCGGAGAGGTCACATCCGCGATCGGCCACGCGGGCGGCTCGATCGGCGCCGTCGACATCGTTCAGTCGCACGAGCACCAGATCGTGCGCGACATCGCCGTCGACGCGCGCAGCAGGGATCACTGGGAAGAGATCATCGATGCCGTGAACGGAGTCGAGGGCGTCGAGCTGCTCGACTGGACCGACCGCACGTTCAAGATGCACGAGGGCGGCAAGATCGCGCAGCTCAACAAGCATCCGCTGACTTCTCGCGACGATCTCTCGATGGCGTACACGCCGGGCGTGGCGCGCGTCTGCCAGGCGATCCACGAGGACGCCGAGCTTGCCTTCCGGTACACGATCAAGCGCAACTACGTGGCGGTCGTGACCGACGGCTCAGCGGTGCTCGGGCTCGGCGACATCGGACCGCTGGCGGCGATGCCCGTGATGGAGGGCAAGGCGATGCTGCTCAAGGAATTCGCCAACGTCGACGCGTTCCCGATCTGCCTCGACACGAAGGATCCCGACGAGATCGTCGCGGCGGTGAAGGCGATCGCGCCCGGCTTCGGCGGCATCAACCTCGAGGACATCTCGTCTCCGCGGTGCTTCGAGATCGAGGAGCGACTCAAGGAAGAGCTCGACATACCGGTCTTCCACGACGACCAGCACGGGACGGCGGTGGTCGTGATGGCGGCGCTCTTCAATGCGCTGAAGGTGACGGGCAAGCACCTCGAGGACCTCCGGGTCGCGATGGTCGGGCTCGGCGCCGCCGGCATCGCGGTCACCCGCATGCTGCTCCAGGTCGGGGTTGCCGACATAGTCGGCTGCGACACCAAGGGCGCGATCTTCGTCGGCCGCTCCGACTGGGAGGAGATGCATCCGCTGAAGCGGTGGTACGCCGAGAACACGAACCGGGACCGGCGCGACGGCGGGCCCGCGAACGCGCTCGAGGGCGCCGACCTCTTCATCGGGCTCTCAGGCCCGGGCGTGATCGATGCGTCTGACCTCGACCTGATGAACGACGACGCGATTGTGTTCGCGATGGCGAACCCAGATCCCGAGGTGACCCCCGAGGACGCGGCCGACCACGTCCGGATCCTCGCGACGGGGCGCTCGGACTACCCGAACCAGATCAACAACGTGCTCTGTTTCCCCGGTCTCTTCCGCGGTGTCCTGGACGCCCGCGCCGTCCGGATCACGGAGGAGATGAAGCTCGCCGCCGCCCACGGCATCGCAGACGTGATCCCCGACAACGAGCTGTCGGAGGAGTACATCGTGCCCAGCGTTTTCGACCGCCGGGTCGTCGAGGCCGTGGCTGCGGCCGTGGCGGGTGAAGCCGAGCGCGCCGGTGTCTCTCGCACGGAGCTTCCCGGCGAGATCGACGCGCGCACCGCGCTGGGCGTCCGCACGCCGACGGGGACGTAGCTCAGGACTCGCCCAGTTCCTGTTGCAGGGTCCGAAAAACCGGCTGGGTAGGGAGTGTCAGTGCCGGCCAATGGGGTCAACTGCAGATTCGTTTGCCTGAGCCAGGGGGTGTCTGACATTTGCCCCCCTGACTGTGGACAAGTGCAGTCGCGATCCCGGCGGAGCAACTTGACTGCAGTTTGCCGCCGGCGTTCGCGTTGCCCCCGTACGAGCCGGTTTCGGACCCCAGCGCCCTAGACGGGCTCCAGCGGGCGGCGCGGCTCGGGCGGCAGCTCGACGCCGATCGGATCGCCCGGCCGAACCTCGCCACCGGCCACGACCACGCCCATCACCCCGGCCTTGCGGACAGCTTGCCGGGGTCCTCGCGCCCCAGCGTGTGCGTCGCGCTGCGGCTCACAGCCGTCACGACCCCGCTCATCGTGTCGGCGGCCACGGCCGGCGCGCCGGCTGGGTGCGCTTCCATCCCATCGAAGGGTACGCCTCCTGCGCCGACCGCGATTCGCGCTCGACGCTTGCCGCGTGGCGGGCGGCCGTCTCGCTGACCGGATACACGATCCCGTCGCCGGCGTTCCGCGCCCCGACCATCAAGATCGCGCACGGGCCTTCGCCGGCGCCGACCAGGACGTGCGGTGTCCATGGCGCCGCGTGGAAGAAGTCCCACTGCCGGAGCCGGCGCTCCTCGTCTCCGACGATCAGCAGGCACTCGCCCTCGAGCACCAGGAACGCCTCCTGCCCCTCTTCTGCGTGATACAGCGAATTCGGTTCGCCCGGCTGCAGCACGTGCACGTTGATGCCGAAGTGCGGGAAGCTGTCCGCGCCCTCGAACGGGAAGGCGTAGCCCGCGTTCTCGCTCGAGATCGCGGCGGCGTCGGCCAGATTGACGACGAACCAGCCGTCACCTCGCGGCACGAGCCCGGCATCGGTCTCGTTCAACTTCGCCTCGTCGGGGCGCGGCCGGTCCATCGAATCAGCCACTCGGCTCCCCCACGAGCCTCGTCGGCTCGGCGGGGCGCCTGTCTCGCACCCGGTATCCCGAGAGCTGCTTGAGGCTCGTGTCGCCGTTGTCGTCGATCGAGAACCTACCGACGACGCTGTCGTAGTTGTCCGTCTCGAAAAGCTCTCGGATGACCCTGTTCCGGTCGCGGCCGGCGTCGCCCGCCCGCCTGATCGCATCGAGAAGCAAGGACATCGCCGTATAACCGTATGCCCCGAAGGGGTCCGGGTCGGATCGGAACGCGCGCCTGTAGTCGCGCACGAAGCGCCGCCCGCGCACGGGGAGGTGACGCGGATCCAGCGCCGCCGACGTCAGGTATGTCTGACGCTCCGCGTCACCGAGCCGGCGGTAGAAGTCCGGAGCAAGCAAGTTGTGTGTTCCGATCAGCCGCGCACCTGGGACCGCTCGGTGAAGCGCCTCCCACAGCGCTGCCGCGTTGCTCTGCACTCCGCCGCCGAAGAAGACTGCATCCGGGCGTTTCCCGCGGATCTCCTCGCCGAGCGCACGGTAGTCCTTTGCACGTGGGTCCATCCGATCCTCGCCGACGACGCGGAGGCCGCGTTTGCCGGCCGCAACCCGGAAGAGCTCGGCAAGACCGTCACCCTCTACGCTCCGGTCGCCGAGCACGAAGGCAGTTCGTGCGCCGAGGCTTCGTGCCCACGCGGCCGCGGCGGAGGCCTCCACGTCGTCGGCGGGCACGACCCGCACGAAGTTGCGCTCGCCGGACGGGTAGAACTTGTCCGGCTCACCCTTCTCGGCACCCGGTACGAGCTTTGTCAGGCCGACCGACGTCGAACCCGGACTGATCTGTGCGAAGCCGGCCTCGTTCGTGATCGGGATCGACACCGCCGACGCGCCCGAGTCGAGATTCCCGACGTAGGCAATCGTCCGAAGGTCCTCGACCGCCCTGCGCGCGTTCTCGGCAACCTGGTCGGGGTCCCATCCGGACGTGCTGTCCGCGGGGGCGTCGTCGAGGAAGGAGAAGTTGACCTTCAATCCGCCCGCCTTGCCGCCCGCCTGCTCGAGGGCGAGCTTCTCCCCGTTCAGGATGCTCTTGGCACGCTGGGCCTCGGGGCCTTGCAGCGGCAGGCTCGAGAAGACGGTGAGCGTGTCGCCCTTGACCTTGCCGCCGGTGCTCTGGTCGCTGCCGCATCCGGTCGCCCCGGCGGTGACGACCGCAGCGGCGATCAGGGCTACGACCGTAGCTCTTCCAAAGGACGCTCTTCTCAAAGGCTGGACAGGGTCCGGAGGGCCGCGATTTTAACCAGTGGTGATGCCGTTGAGCTCAGCCCGGATTGCGCTTGGTGCGGGGCTATATTGCACCGACCTTGAAAGTGGGCGTGCTCACCGCCGGCGGCGACTGCCCCGGACTGAACGCCGTGATTCGTGCAGTCGTGAGGCGTGGCCTCGCCGGCGGCCACGAGCCCGTCGGTCTCTGGCGCGGCTACGCGGGGCTCGCCGAGCGCAGCTACGTCGACCTCGACATGCGCACTGTCTCGGGGATCCTGCCGCTCGGCGGAACGATTCTTTCGACTTCGAGCTACGACCCGTACCGCCACGAGGACGGCGTCGAGCGGGTGCGCGCCGCCGTGGAGGAAGACCGCTTCGACGCGATCGTCGCGATCGGCGGAGAGCACACGATGATGATCACGCGCCGCCTGCACTCAGAGCACGGCCTGCCGCTCGTCGGCGTCCCGAAGACGATCGACAACGACGTGCCCTGTACGGACCTCACGTTCGGGTTCGACACGGCCGTCCAGGTTGCGACCGACGCGATCGACCGCATCCACACCACGGCGCAGTCGCACGACCGCGTGATGATCGTCGAGGTCATGGGTCGCAACACCGGCTGGATCGCCGTCTTCAGCGGGATGGCGGGCGGCGCGGACGCGATCGTCATTCCCGAGCTCGAGCTCACCGTTGAGGAGATCTGTCAGGCGATCAACGCCCGTCACGACCGGGGAAAGAGCTTCTCGATCGTGGTCGTCGCGGAGGGCGCGCAGCTTGCTTTCGAGTCGGGCGAGAAGCGCCTGATCCGGGCGTCGCCGGAGACCGACATGTACGGGTATCCGCGGCTCGGCGGGATCGGCCAGGCGCTCGGCAAGGAGATCGAGGCCCGCACCGGCTTCGAGACGCGTGTCACGAACATCGGCCACGTGCAACGCGGCGGCACACCGACTGCGCGCGACCGCACCCTCGCCACGCGATACGGCGTGATGGCGATGGAGCTCGCGGAGCACCGGGAGTTCGGTCGCATGGTGGCGCTGCAGGGGACCGAGATGACCAGCGTTCCCCTCAGCGAGGTCGAAGGAATCAAGCACGTCGACCTCGACTACCTGCGCATTGCAGCAACATTCTTTGGTTAGCTGCCGCTGCGCACTCGGGCATAAGATGGGCCCGGAGAGAGAGTGGAAGCACGATCAGTTCCAAGCGCGGTCGCCGTACCCTGGATCGAACAGGTCCGCACCTCCCCGGCGGCGCAGGCGCTCGCGCGACGGCCGCAGTGGGCTGCGGCCGGCGTCATCACGCTCTTCGTCCTGATTCTGATCGCCGCTTACGGCATCCACGACGTTGCGCAGACGGGCCTCAACGGGCTGTCGCTCGGCTCCGTGTACGCGCTCGGCGCGGTCGGGCTGACGCTCGTCTACGGGATCCTCAAGCTGGTCAACTTCGCGCACGGCGACTTCCTCACGTTCGGGGCCTTCATGGCCTTCCTCATGAACGTCACCTGGGGCGTGCCGCTCGTCTTCGCGGTCTTCTTCGGGATGGCGCTGACGGCGCTGCTCGGCGTGCTGTTCGAGCGTGTGATGTGGGGTCCGATGCGGGCCCGCGGAGCGGGGCTGCTCCAGCTCCTGCTCATGTCCATCGGGCTCGCATTCGTGATCCGCTACGGCATCCAGTACGTGTGGGGTACGGAGATCCGGAGCCTCGACGTCAACGACATCGCCACGGTCGATTTCCTCGGGCTTCGGATCGGGCGCACCGAGCTCATCGTGATCATCGTCGGCTTCGCCGTGCTGATCGCGACCGGACTGATGCTCAAGTACAGCCTGCTGGGCAAGCAGATGCGGGCGCTTGCCGACAACCTCGAACTCGCCGAGACGGCGGGCATCGACACCGCGCGCGTGGTTCTGTTCACGTGGCTCTTCGCCGGCGCGCTGGCAGGCCTGGCCGGCGTGCTCGCGGGCGCCGTCACCGACGTCAGGCCGACACTCGGCGTCGGGCTCTTGCTTCCGATCTTCGCGGCCGTCATCCTCGGCGGGATCGGCGACGCGTTCGGCGCGCTCGCGGGAGGGATCGTGCTCGGTCTCATGATCGAGTGGTCGACGCTCCTCATCGACTTCCGCTGGAAGACCGCCGTCGGGTTCGCCGTTCTGATCATCGTCCTGGTGGTGCGGCCACAGGGCATCTTCGGAAGGGCGAGGACGATATGAGCGCCGTGTTCGGGTCACACCTTCCGGCACTCGGTCTGCCGTTCGCTATCACGCTCGAGCCGTTCACGGCGGTCAAGTTCTGGACCGGCGTCGGCATCCTGGCCGCGACCTACACGATCTTCGGGCTCGGGCTGCAGCTCAACGTCGGCTTTACGGGAATCGTGAACTTCGGCCAGGCGGGCTTCATGGCGGTCGGGGCCTACTCGATGGGCATCCTGGTGGTCAAGGCAGACTGGTCCCTCTGGATCGCATTCCCTGTCGCAATCCTGATCGCAATGGCGTTCGGGGTGCTCGTGGGGCTGCCATCGCTGCGGTTGCGCGCCGACTACTTCGCGATCGCCACGATCGCGGCCGCGGAGATTGTCAGGTTCACCGCCCAGAACGCACGCGGGCTCACCGGCGGGAACCAGGGCATCTTCGGCTTCGATGACCAATGGAACAGCGTCTCGAACACCATCAATGGCTGGCTCGAGAGCCTCGGCTGGAGCGATCCGGAGACGCTGTTCCCGCTTCTCATCGTCGCCTGGGCGGTTGCGCTGATCCTCACCGCGGGCTTGTACTTCGTTCAGCGGAGTCCCTGGCACCGGGTCTTAAGGGCGATTCGCGAAGACGAGGACGCCGTTCGCGCGCTCGGGAAGAACACCCTTGCGTACAAGCTCCAGTCGCTCGCGATCTCGGCCGCTCTTGGCGCGATCGCCGGTTTCTTCCTCGCGCTCAACCTCGCGTTCCTGCATCCGGCCGAGTTCGACCCGCTTTTCACGTTCATCGGCTACGGCGTGCTGGTGCTGGGTGGTCTCGCCAATTACTGGGGCGTCGCGGTCGGCTCGATCATCATGTGGACGCTCCTCGAGGGCTCGCGCTTCATCGACCTGCCGCTGAGCACCGAGCACGTAGAGGCGGTGCGCTTCATGTTCGTCGGCCTCCTCTTGATCCTGCTGATGGCTTTCCGCCCGCAGGGGATCTTCGGCAAACGGGAGGAGATGGTGCTCGGTGACTGACCAGGAAGCGATCCGAGACCCGATACTCGAGATCCAGGAGGTCGTCAAGACGTTCGGCGGCATCCGAGCGGTCGACAGCGCGAGCTTCGACATCGAGCGCGGCTCGATCACGGCTCTCATAGGCCCGAACGGAGCGGGCAAGACGACGCTCTTCAACGTCATCACCGGCTTCCTCCGCGGCGACCGCGGCGCGGTCGCCTTCCGGCACCATCCGATCTTCGGGCGCCCGCCATTCACGATCGCCCGGCTCGGAATGGTGCGCACGTTCCAGATCACGAAGGCGCTCGCGCGGATGCCGGTGATCGACAACATGATGGTGGCCGCCCCCGACCAGCCGGGCGAGAAGCTGCGAAACGTGGTCTTCCGACCGGGGCGGTCCCATCGCAGAGAGCGCGAGGTGCGCGAGCGCGCGATGGAGCTGCTCGAGGTCTTCGACCTCGACGCGCTCGCCGACGAGTACGGGGGGACGCTGTCGGGCGGCCAGCGCAAGTTGCTGGAGCTGGCGCGTGCGCTCATGACGTCGCCGGAGATGCTGCTGCTCGACGAGCCGATGGCAGGTATAAACCCGGTGCTGGGGGCCCGCCTGCTCGACCACATGAAGCGCCTGCGGGCAGAGCAGCGTGTGACGTTCCTGCTCATCGAGCACGACATGGAGGTCGTGATGGGAAACGCGGACCGCGTGATCGTGATGGCTGAGGGGCGCGTGATCGCCGACGGCTCCCCCGAAGAGGTCCGCCGCAACCGACGGGTGATCGACGCCTATCTCGGGTCTGGCACAGTCACCGACGACGTCCAGGCCGAATGAACGGGCCCGCTGACAGGAACGGTGGATTGCTCGCCACCCGAGACCTCGTGGCCGGCTACGTATCCGAGGTCGACATCCTCAACGGCGTCTCGATCGGCGTTCGCAAGGGCGAGATCGTGACTGTGATCGGCCCAAACGGCGCCGGCAAGTCGACGCTGATCAAGACGATCTTCGGCCTGCTCAAACCTCGCCGGGGCAGCGTCCTGTTCAAGGGCGAGGACATCGGCGGCGCCAAGCCCCACACGATCACGCGAAAGGGAATGAGCTACGTCCCTCAGCTCGACAACGTGTTCCCGAGCCTGACCGTCGAGGAGAACCTCGAAATGGGCGCTTTCGACCGCTCGACCGTCCAGGAGCGCGTGGAGCTCATGTACGAGCTCTTCCCCCGCCTCGGTGAGCGGCGCCGGCAGGTCGTCGGCACGATGAGTGGCGGAGAGCGTCAGATGGCCGCCATGGCGCGAGCGCTGATGCCCGATCCCGAGGTTCTCCTGCTCGACGAGCCCTCGGCCGGCCTCGCGCCCGCGTTTGTCGATGCGATCTTCGCCAAGGTCGAGGAGATCAACCGCACCGGGGTCACGATCGTGATGGTGGAGCAAAACGCCAAGAGAGCACTTGCGATGTCGGATCGCGGATACGTGCTGGACGTCGGCACCAACCGCTTCGAGGGCGCCGGCAAGGAGCTGCTCGTGGACGAGAAGGTCATCCAACTCTATCTCGGGGGCACCGCCCGGATCGAGCGTCCCGAAAGCGGGTCTCGAAGCGAGGCGGCCGGAGCCTAGGCCCCGGCCGCTCGTTTCGGTCTGCTGAAACCGGCATCCAGCCGGCGTCGCGACGCTATTGCTGCTTCGGGATCGGCAGCTCGCCGTAGATCTCGATCGCGCCGCCCTTGTAGCGGTACGTGTCGTAGACACCAGCCGTGGCGTCGCCATCGTCGTTCATGTCGATGCCGCCCGCCGCACCGGTGTAGTCGATGTCATCGCCGTTCTGGAGCGCCTTGATCGCCGCCGGGAGCTGCTCCCATGAGTACTCCTTGCCGGGCGGCGCGCTTATGTCCCTGACCTCGTCGGCCATCCTCTGCCCGTCCGCCTCGCCGGCCGCAACGGCGGACAGGTAGCAGAGCATCACGGCGTCGAAGTTCTGGGCATCGAACGTCTGCCGCCCGGGCCCCGGCGCCTTCGTGTACAGCCTGTCGAACGCCTTCGCCGGCTCGGGGTTCACCTCGGGAGCCCCCGGCGCAGTGCCACGGAAGCCCTCCGTCGCCTCTTTCCCCGCGGTCTTGGGGAGGCTGCTCGATGCCAGGCCGTCCGTACCCCAGGTCTTCTTCGGGTCCCATTTGCCCGTTCTGACCAGCGCCGGGCCGACCTTGTTGTAGG
>JBKOZI010000149.1:0-15868 GCA_046725795.1 Actinomycetota bacterium | reverse complement strand
GTCCAGCCGTGTATCAATACGAGCGCCGGTGCGCCGGGGCGCCCGTCCTCGCGCACCTGGAGGTCGCCGCCGGGTAGGTCGATGATCCGGCCGCCGTCGGCCTTCGCGGACTTCGTCTCTCCGGTCGTGATGATGGCGTTGACCAAGAGGAGCACGACGATCACGGCCACGACGACACCGAGGATCTTCAATGCGCGCCTCATGTCGGCGAAACCTACCCGGTGGGCGTGGGCACCGCCCGGAAGCGCGCGGCGCCGGCCTCGGGTTCGACCCGCGCGGCGTTCGCGGCGAACGAGACCAGATGGTAGAAGCCCGCCACGGCGATCAGCTCGATCAGCTCCGGCGGATCCCATTCCCGCGCCAACTCCATCCACAGGGGGTCGGACACGTCGGCGGTGTCGTGCAGCTCATCCGCGAGCTGTACGAGCAGCGACTGCCGCCGTGACCACGCGGGGTCGCTCGGGGCTCCGGACACAGTTGCCGCCAGCTGTGCGTCCGACAGCCCCACGTTCCTGGCGAACACGGCGGCATGGATGCCCCATTCGTACTCGCAGCCACAGCGGGCGCAGGTACGGTGGATCACGATCTCACGCTCGAGCGGGTCGAGCTTGCCGAAGTTGAGCAGGTACGCGCCGGTGGTCCGGAAGCGCTCCAGGACGTGCTCGTTCCAGGCGACGGTGCGGAACAGCTTCAGCGGTTCGACGCCCGGCGGCATCATGCGCCGCAGCGTCTCGCCGATTCCATCGGGATAGGGCGGCTCGAGGGGCTCGATCCGGGGGGCAGGTGCGTGGCTCATGAGCGCCTCCAGTTGTGCTTCGGAAACAGAAGCGGCTACCATATCGCTTCTGAATTCGAAGCGCAAACCAGCGTCGCCAGTACCGGGCCGGCCGGTCCGCGGCTCCCGGACCGGCAGACCGATCATGGCGCTGCTGGATCTCCTGGGCAGGCGCTGGACGCTCCGGGTCCTCTGGGAGCTGCGGCACGAGGGTCTCGGCTTCCGCGAGCTTCAGGCCCGGTGCGATGCGATGTCGGCGAGCGTGTTGAGCCAGCGCCTGCGTGAGCTGCGCGAGGCGGGCATCCTCGCCACCGACGCCGCGGGCGTCAACCGCCTCACTTCCGAGGGCGCGGGGCTGCTGGAGGCGCTTGGCCCGCTCGACCGTTGGGCCAAGCGCTGGTCTACCGAAAGGGCTTGATCGCGCGGAACAGCTTTTCGACGGTGTAGAAGCTCGGCTTGCGAAAGCCGGTGTCGTCGATCAGGCCCTTCTCGTTGACGGGCGGGTGCGGGAGTGGGTTGCCGCCCGCCCAGCCGGGTTTCACGCGGAAGTCCTGCAGCACCCAAACCAGCGCGGCGTTGATGAACGGCTTCCGAGCGAAAACGCTGAGGTGGTAGTCGAGCAAGTCGGACTGGAACTCGTACGTGCCCTTCTCGGTCACGGGTCCATGACGGTTCGCCTCCGCCCCGAACTCCGTGACCATCAATGCCTGATGTGGATAGTCGGAGTGCATCCGGTTGAGGTACCCGTCGAGCCCGCTCCGGTCGGAGATCGAGCCGGCCGGCCCCGGATACCAGCCGAAGTAGTCGTTGACTCCGATCACGTCGAGCCGCTTGTAGATCTCCTGCCGCTCGACCGTGGGGTACCCCGAAACCGCGATCCCGACCAGTCGCGTCGGATCCATCCTCCGGGCGGTCCTGGCCGCTTCCCGGATGTAGCGCCGCAGACCCCGCTTCGGGCGTGAGGCGTTTTCGTTGCCGATGCTCCACACCATCACGGCGGGATGGTTGTAGTCGCGCGCGATCACCTCGCGCAGCATCCGCAGCCCCCGGGCGCGGATCGCAGGCACGTTGAAAAGCGTGCTCTTCATCCGGTACACGGGGATCTCCGACCAGACCACGATGCCGTAGCGGTCCGCCAGCTCGAGCTCGTAGGGACTGAGCGGATAGTGCGCACGCGTCATCGTCGCGCCGAGGGCGCGCAGGTTCAGGAATTTCTGCCGCATCTGCCCGATCGTGAGCGCAGCGCCACGGTCAGGCGAGTCCTCGTGGATCGCCGCGCCGCGCAAGTTCACTTCCCGCCCGTTCAGCTCGATCCGCCCGAGGCGGTTCACCCTCAGGCTGCGGATGCCCGCGTGAGCTCGGTACCGCTGCACGGTTCGGCCGCCCTGGTCGATCAGGAACAGGCGCATGGCATAAAGACGGGGGTGGCGAGGCTCCCAGAGGCGCGGGTGGCGAATTCGAAGTCGGGTCCTGAACCGCTTTGACCCGAACCCTGCCACGCGGTGAGTGCCGAGTGACAGCGGCCGCTCGCCGAACCACCCCACGAGCTTGGCGCGCCGGCTGCGACGCGTGACGTTCCGGACGCGCGCATCGACGCGAACGGTCGCAGCGCACGTCCGGCAGGGAAGGCGGGGGCGGACGTACGCGTATTCGAGGTCGAGCCTCCCTACCTTTCGGAGATACACCTCGCGCAGGATCCCGTTGTAGTTCCACCAGCCGCCCTCGAACACGCCCCCGTCTCTCTGCGAAAGCGGCGGCACGTCATCGGACCTGCGGCGGCTGTCGATGCGTACCACGAGGCTGTTGACGCCACCGTGGATCGACCGCGCGCGGAGCTCGAAGGGCAGGTACGCGCCGACGTGAGACCCGAGCAGCCTGCCGTTCAGCCAGACCTTTGCGCGGTGGTTGACCGACTCGAAGCGAAAGAGCCACTTCGCGCCGCCACCGGCGCGCGGGCGCCTGAAGTCCTTCCGGTACCAATGGACGGAGCCGGTGTAGCTGCCGACCGAGTAGTCGCCGGCGTTGATCGCGATCGGTACCGTCACCGCACGCCAGCCGACGAGGCTGTCGCCGGACGCAAAGCCCGCGCGCGTGCCGGTGTCGGCGGGATCCGGACGCTCGTACCAGTCGCCGTCGAGGAGATAGCGGCCCGAGGGACCGTCGCTGCCGATCGTCTTCGCCCTGGGCGTCGAGGCGGCAGCCCCGGCGTCAGCGGCACCGGACGCTGCCATGAGCAACACGAAAAGCGCAACGGTGACCCGGGCGGACGAACGCACGATGCGGGAACATAGACAGTGGGGGGGTCGCGGGCGCCACCGCTCTTCCGGATAGGCTTCGGCGCTCATCCGTCTCGAGGAGGATTGTCCGTGACAGAAGTGGTGATCACGTCCGCCGCGCGCACCGCCGTCGGCCGCTACGGAGGCAGCCTGAAGGACCAGCCGCCCACGGATCTGGGCGCGCTCGCGACGAAGACGGCGCTCGAGCGCTCCGGCATCGCGCCGGATCAGGTCGACCAGGTCGTGTTCGGCAACGTGATCCACTCGGCGCCGGAGGACATGTACATGGCGCGCGTGGTCGCGATGAAAGCAGGCATCCCGCAGGAGGTGCCGGCCTTCACGGTGAACCGCCTCTGCGGCACGGGCGTGCAGGCGATCGTGTCGGCGGCGCAGACGATTGCGACCGGCGACGCCGAGGTCGCAGTCGCGGGCGGGGCCGAGTCGATGAGCCGCGGCCCTTACTGGATGCCTCATGTCCGCTGGGGCGCCCGCATGGGGGAGACGAAGATGGTCGACCCGGTGGTCGGCGGTCTCACGGATCCCTTCAACGACATCCACATGGGCGTGACCGCAGAGAACCTCGCCGAATCCCACTCGATCAGCCGCTCCGATCAAGACGAGTTCTCGGTCGAGTCCCATCGTCGCGCGGCGCGCGCACAGGAGGAGGGAGTGTTCGACGAGGAGATCGTCCCGGTCGAGCTCAAGTCGAAGGAAGGGCCGACGGAGTTCACGCAGGACGAGCACGTGCGCCCCGAGGCCTCGATGGAGACGATGGGCAAGCTCAAGCCCGTGTTCAAGCCCGACGGGACCGTGACGGCCGGGAACGCGTCCGGCATGAACGACGCGGGCGCCGCCGTCGTGCTGATGTCAGCCGATGCGGCGGAGCGGCTCGGCGCGCCCGTGAGGGGCCGGATTCTCTCGTACTCGTACTGCGGCGTGGACCCGAAGATCATGGGCATCGGCCCCGTGCCGGCGGTGCGGAAGGCGCTCTCGCGCGCCGGGAAATCGCTCGACGACGTGGACGTGATCGAACTCAACGAAGCCTTCGCGGCCCAGTCGCTCGCAGTCATCAAGGACCTCGGCCTGGACCGCGAGAAGGTCAATCCCAACGGAGGCGCAATCGCGCTCGGGCACCCGATCGCGGCGACCGGCGCGGTGATCACGACCAAGCTCCTGTACGAGATGGAGCGGAAGGAGCAGGACCTCGGCCTGGTCACGCTGTGCATCGGGGGAGGACAGGGAATAGCGATGCTGATCGCGCGCAAATAGAATTCCGCCGACTCGAGAGGAGGAAAGTTGCCCGTTTTCAAAGACGACCAAGAGGTCTATCAGTACATCGGCAAGCTGTTCGAGGATCTCACCGACGATCCTGAGCTGTCCCCGAAATTCCGTCGGGCGGACACAATCGTGCAGTACAGGTACTCGAACCCGGAATCGCAGATCACGGTGAAGATGAAGGAGGGCGAGGAGGGGCAGGTCGACTTTGGACCGTCGGAGCTGGATCCCGAGATCGTGATGACGATGGAGGCGGATACCGCGCACAGGTTCTGGCTCGGGAAGGTCAACGTCACGATGGCGCTCGCCAAGGGCCAGATGAAGGCCAAGGGCCCGGTGGCGAAGATCTTGAAGCTCGTGCCGCTGGTGAAGCCGGTCTTTCCGCGCTACCAGAAGATGCTCGAGGACGCGCACCGAGACGACCTGCTGAAGGCCGCGTAGGCAAGCTCCTCAGCGACGGAACGCGCCGGGTGGGGCAGTGAGCGTGGAGGAACTGCGACTCATCGAGACGCCCGGGGAGCTCGAGGAACTCGGGCCCGCGTGGGACGCCCTCGCCGCTCCAGCCGGCAGCCCGATGCAGCACTTCGCCTGGGCGAAGGCGTTCGCCGAGGGGTTCGGGCTCGAATACGAGCTGAAGGTGCTCGCGCTGGGCGCCGGCTCAGACGTCTCCGCGATCGCCCCGCTTGCGACCCGTCGAGACGGCCTGGCACGGCTCGAGCTCGTCGGAGTGGACTCGCTCGGCGAGCCCGCCGACTTCGTGTACCGCGACAGCGACGCGCTGGACCGCCTCGCGGCGGCGGTGGCGAACCTCTCCATGCCCATGCTGCTCGGGCGGATCACGGCGGACTCGCCGACCGCGGATGCGCTGCGGCGGTATCGGCGCCGGACGATCTTCTATAGCCGGGACGCCGCCCCCTACCCCTGGATACCGCTCGATGAGGGATGGAAGGATCCCGAGCAGAAGTTCAGCTCCGATCGGCGCTCGGACCTGCGCCGGGCCCGGCGGCGGGCCGAGCAACTCGGCGAGGTCACCTCGCAGGTGGTCTCGCCTCGAAGGGAAGAGCTTCCACCGCTGCTCGAAGAGGTATTTCGCGTCGAGGCTGCCGGCTGGAAGGGGCGCGAGGGCACCGCACTCGCGACCGACGAGTCTCGGCAGCGGTTCTTCAGGAGCTTCGCGGAGGCCGCAGCGGATGCCGGCATCCTGCGGCTGGCGTTCCTGAGAATCGGCGGAAGAGCGGCGGCTGTGCAGCTCGCGGCCGAGTGCGGAGGCCGGTTCTGGCTCTTGAAAGTCGGCTACGACGAAGAGTTCAAGCGCAGCTCCCCGGGGACGCTCGTGATGCTCGAGACCGTCCGCCACGCGGCCGACCGCGGCCTCGAATCCTACGAGCTGCTCGGCACGGTCGAGCCGTGGACGCGCGCCTGGACCGATCAGGCGCGCGATTGCGTCGCGCTTCGCGCGTACCCCGCACGTCCGAGCGGCCTCGCTGCCGCGGCGCTCGACGCGGGGCGATTTGCCCGCCGCGGCGCGGGCGTGGTCAGAGACTGATGGCCCTCCTGAAGCGGATCGCGATGGCGCTGTGGCGACCGCTCGAGCGCCGTGCGGCGGGCGCCTACATGGCGGGGCCGAAGCTCGCGGACGCCCTCGATGCCGGCGACCGGGTCGCGGAGCGCGGCTACGGGGTCGTGTTGGGCTTCTGGAACGCCGACGGTGCCAACCCGGAGGACGTGGCGGCTGAGAATCTCGCCGTGATCGATGCGATGCGTACCCGGGGTTGGGACTGGTACCTGTCGATCAAGGCGCCCGCGCTCGGGTTCTCGCCCGAGCTCGTCGGGAACATCGTCGGGGTGGGAGCGGCGCTCGGTGCGTGCATCCATCTCGACTCGCATGGTCCCGACACGGCGGACCAGACGATCGCGGTGGCGGCGGAGGCGAGGGGCGCCAACGACAAGGTCGGGATCACGATCCCCGGCCGATGGCGCCGCAGCCTCGCGGACGCCGAGCGCGCGGTCGAGCTGGGTCTGAGGGTCCGCGTCGTGAAAGGGGAATGGCCGGACGCGGACGACCCCAGGCTTGACATGCGGGCAGGCTTCCTCGCGGTTGTCGACCGGCTGGCCGGGCATGCCGCCCACGTGTCGGTCGCCACCCACGACGCTGCGCTCGCCAAGGAGGCTGTCGACCGGCTTTCCGCCGGCCACACCGCGCACGACATCGAGCTGCTGCTCGGCCTGCCGTTCGAACCCGTCGTCGAGGTCGCAAGCGCCGCCGGCCTGCCTGCAAGGGTGTACGTCCCCTACGGGCAGGCATCGCTGCGGTACGGCCTCGGTTACCTCCGGCGGAACCCGCGCCGGGTCTGGTGGCTCGCTCGCGACCTGGCGCTGCGACGGCAGCGCCGGATACCGCCAGCGCTGGTGCCGTCAGCGCCGGTGCTTCAGCGGGGACCGACGGAGACGCGCTCGCGGTAGACGCGACCGTTCGACTCGACCGTGTCGGGACGCCGGCTTGCCCGTACGGCGAGGCCGGGTGCCGCCGACGTGCCTTGGCGAAGGTGAAGCCGAGCGTTGCGTACCGCACGGCTCAGACGATCGCGTAGATCACTGGCGGCGAAGGCCGAGCGTGAGCGCAGCCGCTCGTTGCCCACGACGACTGAAGGGCAGTGGCGATTCGCGGCGCCGAAGTAGTACTTGAAGTCTTCCTCGCCGCGCGTCAGGTCGAAGTACCGGCGCCCGGTCTGGATGCTCCAGCGGATCCCGTGGGCGATCGACAACTTGCCGATCCCCAGTCGCGCGTACCGGGGCTCGAACCCGCCCAGGTACCAGTAGAACGCGTTGTCGTCGATCAGGTTCACGTAGACCCCCACGACCTCGCCGTCGACGAGGAATTCCCACACGGTTGCGAGGTCGCGCGGGACCAGCGCCCGCATCGCGTCCAGCACGAACTCTCGAAAGCGCCTTGTGAGATGTGTGGGATCGATCGGCTCCGGCAGTCCCGCCCAGCGCTTCAGGTGCAGCTCGTGCCAGCGGGCGATCGCGCCCTCGAGCTCGTTCACGTCGGTCACCGCTCTCAAGGTCACCTGACCCTCGTCCAGCTTGCGCAGGTGCTTGCGCACGTTCGCGCGGTGCGTTCCCGGCAGCAGGCGCAGGTATTCGTCGAAGTCGGCCGGCAGCTCGATCCTTGGGCAAGGCATCGGCGACCGCGGGCGCACGCGCAACGAATGCTGACCGAAGAGCGCCGCCGTCGCGGAGTCCCCCGGCTGACCCTCCAGGAAGAAGACGTCCCACTGATGCTCACGCCGCGATAGCTCCGCCGCGACCGAGCGCGCGACCGCATCGCGGTATTCCGGAAGGGCGAGCACGTCCCAGTAGTCGCCGGGCTCCTTGCCGAGCGGCCTCACCACCCGCATGCCGCGGCGCCGCTCGAGCGCCAGTGGAGCGAGGCCGACGAGACGCCCTTCGTCGCGGACAGTGATCAACCACGGGGCAGCGTCACGACCCCAGTGCCTCGTCCATGCAAGTGCCCAGCCCGGCGCGACGAACGGCGTCGCGGCTGGGTCGGCCCTGTAGATCTCCTCCCACTCCGGCGAGAGCTCACCAGGTGGAGCTGCGTAGAGCTCCGTCCGCACCGGCGAATCCTAGCCAGACCGGAGCACGCAGGGGATTTCAGGGCACCTCGCCGCCCGCACCAGTTCGGCTCCGGAGCCCCCTGAGCGCTCGGCTTGCGCGGGTGAGCTCGCTGCGCGGCACCTCGCCCAGAACGAAGAGCGCGAGCGCGTAGGCGGCCAGCGCGCTCAGCGAGCCGACCACCCATTCGGCGGCCGAAAGCGATGAGGTGCCGAACAGCGCAAGCACTCCGGCCATCACGGCGACCGCAGCAAGGCACCGAGCGAGCGACCAGGCGAGCGGTCGCAGCGGAATGTCGAGCGCATCCCGGCAGATCCAGAAGTGGCCTGCCGTGAAGACGCCGAACGCGATGTCGGTCGCGATCGCCCCGCCTACGACTCCGACCGTGGGCAGGAGCGCGACGTCGATCGCGGCGTTGAGGAGGACCGTTCCGATCGCCAGGGGCACGCGGCGGCGCGCCTCACCCAGATAGTTCACCGCAATCGTGATGTAGGTCCCCAGGCCGGAGAGGAACACGAACGGCGCAAGCGCTCGCAGTACCTCGGCCGACTCCCCATAGCGTCCTCCGAGCACCAGGTCGACGATCGGCTCCGCCCAGACGAGGACGGGCGCGAGGAGCACGCCCTGAAGAAGAATGAGGTACCGAGTCGCCGCGGTGAACGCGAGCACGTCCGGAGCGCCGCGCCGCGCGAGGCGCGGGGCCACCGCCACCGCCAGGGCCTGGCCGCCGTAGCCGAGGAAGATGGTGAGGCGAAGAGGCGCCTCGAACACGCCCACAGCGTGCGTGCCGATGATTGCCCCGATCAGGATCACGTCGACCTGCTCGAAGAGCGTGAAGGCGACGTCGACCAGGAAAAGCACGCCGGCGTACGCCGCCAGCGTTCGCCGTCCGATGCTGGGTCCGGAGGGTCTCGCACGAGGCAGCCGGGCCAGAAACCGCCGCAGCACGTATGCGGCCAGGACCGCCCCCGTGGCGTAGCCGATCGCGCGACCAAGCATTGCGCCGGCCGCGCCGGCGCCACCGGCGACCAGCGCGATGCTCGCGACCGCCTCCACCGCGCTCTCCAGAAGCACCACGCGCCAAGTGATCGACACTCGCCCCAGCGCGATGAACGCTTCGCGGCACAGGGCGAACATGCTCTGCGCGACGAGCGCGAGAGCCATCAGCCGCAGCGGCGTCTCGAGGTCGGCGTCTCCATACAGGTTCGCGATCGGGCCGGCGAGCGCGGCCAACCCTCCGCCCAGCGGGATCAGCGCCCCGACCTTGAGCGTCGCGGCATTCGCGAGGATCCGCGACACGGCCACGCGGTCGGCGCTCTGCTCGGCGATGAAGCGCGCCGCCGACGGGGTCACGCCGATGTCCGCGATGATCGTGATCGCCGTGCCAATCCCCAGTGCAAGCGCGAACACTCCGTAGTCGTCCGGCCCGAGCGCGCGGACGAGGTAGATCGTGAGGACGGCCGTAAAGGCTGCGGTCGTCGCCTGCGTGGCGACGGCGAACACCGTGTTGCGGCGGACGCTCGGCGCTTCGCCGGCTTCCCGCAGGCCGTCCCGGGAGACTGTCACGCTTCGCTCACGAGGCTGACCTATGATGACCTGAAGCCGTACGGCGAAGCCGCCTGATCATGTGAGGAGGGGTTGCAGTGGCGATCGACACGACCACTCAGGCCGAGGTCCGGCACTACAAGAACTACATCGGGGGTGAATGGGTCGACGCCGCGTCGGGCGAGACCTTCGACATCACGAATCCCGCCACCGAGGAGGTCTTTGCCTCCGTCCCCAGGTGCGACCGCGACGACGCGCGGCGCGCAATCGTAGCGGCCCGGCGTGCTTTCGACGACGGTCCCTGGGCAACGATGGAAGCCGAGGAGCGAAAGCGAATCCTGCTTTCGGTGATCGAGCGCTTTTCCGCACTCGAGGACGAGCTCGCGACGACCGAGACGATGCAGGCCGGGATGACGATCCGTGCCACCAGCACGGTCGTGATCGGCTACTGCATCAACCACTGGGACTACTTCTCGAGCCAGGCCACACGACCCATGCAGGAGGCGCTCGAGCCGGTCAGCTACCCGACCCACTCGTACAACTTCGTGCTCCGCGAGCCGGTCGGCGTCTGCGCGGGGATCATCCCCTGGAACTTCCCGCTCGTGATGGCTGTCTGGAAGCTCGCGCCGGCGCTCGCGATGGGCAATACCTGCGTCCTGAAGCCGGCCTCGAACACGCCGCTGACGGCGCTCAAGCTCGCCGAGATCCTCGACGAGACCGAGTTGCCCGACGGAGTCGTGAACGTGATCACCGGCGGTGGCGCGACGGTGGGCGAGGAGCTTGCCTCCCACCCCGACGTCGACAAGGTCGCCTTCACGGGCTCGACGGTCGTGGGCCGGCGGATCATGCAGCTGGCCTCCAGCACGATCAAGAAGACGACGCTCGAGCTGGGCGGGAAATCGCCGAACATCGTCTTCGAGGACGCGGACATGGACCAAGCCGTCGACGGCGCGCTGTGGGCCACCTTCTTCCACCAGGGCCAGGTGTGTGAGTCCGGCACGCGTCTGCTGCTGCCGGAGTCGATCCACGACGAGTTCGTCGAGCGCCTCGTCGAGCGCGCGAAGCAGATCAAGGTGGGCGACCCGCTCGACTACGAGTCGGATCTCGGGCCGCTTGTCTCCGCGGCACAGCGGGAGACAGTCGAGAACTACGTTCGCATCGGCAAGGAAGAGGGCGCGAAGCTCGTGCTGGGCGGAAAGCGCCCGGAGGGCGACGTGTTCGAACGCGGGTACTGGTTCGAGCCGACGATCTTCACCGAGGTGGACAACTCGATGACGATTGCCCAGGAAGAGATCTTCGGCCCGGTGCTCTCGGTCATCAAGTTCAAAGACGACGACGACGCGGTGCGGATCGCCAACGACTCGATCTACGGACTCGCTTCCGCGGTCTGGTCTCAGGATCCGGATCGTTGCCTGGACATCGCCAAGCGGCTGCGGGCGGGCACCGTCTGGATCAACGACTTCCACCTGATCAACTGCGTGGCCCCGTTCGGCGGCTACAAGCAATCGGGCATCGGCCGTGAGATGGCTGGGTACGGCCTGAACGAATACACCGAGGTCAAGCACGTGCACTGGGACCTGGGGACGCCCAAGGAACAGAAGCTGTTCGGCGTGATCCTCTCCGAGTAGCGAGGGCTATGCCGGACCTTCCGTTCAAGGCCGGGGACGTCTGCTACTTCGTGATGCCGGTCGCGGACGCGCAGCGCGCCCAGCGCTTCTTCGGTGGCCTGCTCGGCTGGCGCTTCGAGCCCGGCAACGTCGAGGGTGGGTCGAATATCGAAGGGGTCTCGCCGCCCGGGGGCATGTTCGAGGGCGGCGACGCGGCGGGGCCGGAGCTCTACTTCATGGTCGACGATCTCGAAGAAGCGATGGAGCGCGTGCGCGAGCTCGGCGGCGAGGCGGACGAGCCCCGGGGCACGACGGGCGGCCGCTTCAGCCGCTGCCGGGACGACCAGGGCGCCGCGTTCGGCCTCTGGGCTCCCGATAGCTAGCAACTAGCGGCGCCGCTTCGCAAGCTCGCGCTTGGCGATCTTGCGAAACCGGCGCATCTTGTTGAAATTGACGCGGTAGCCCTCGATCTTGCCCTTGGGCAGTTCGAACCCGCCGATCAGGCGATGCGGGACCAGAGTCCAGGTGGAACCGTCGCGCACCAGGTCGCCGCGAACCTGGAAGTTCGTCTGCCACCGGAAGTCCGGCCCGTGGGCGTGGGCGGTGAGACAGGCCTTGCCGGGGGCGGCGGCCAGCCACTCGGGAAGCTCGCCGAGCTGGATGCGACCGCCGGCGCGGTCCGGCTGGATCGAAAGCCTGGAGGAAAGCGGAAAGCCGTCGGGGCCGACGACCGATAGCACGGCGGTCGGGTGCCGGCGCCCGAGCTCATCGAGCCGTTCGTCCCAGTAGACCGCACCGCCTTCCGGCTCCGCCCGCTCCACCTCCGGCTCCTCGGAGTGATGTGACCGAACCTCCTCGATGTGCGCTCCGAACAGGGTGGGCTCCATCGCGAAGTCGCACTCGTCCCACACATAGACCCGCTCGGGTCGCACGTACACGTAGATTCGCGTGAAGTACCAGTCGAACATGCCGCGAACCGGCTTGGGTGGATACAGGCTCTTGGTGGCCGGCAGCTTTGCGACGCTCTCGCGCGCATAGCGCTCGCGGTTCTGGGCGAGGTCGCGATCGTCGACCTGGGCGGTTCCCTGCACGAGCACGGCGCAGGGACCGTCGATGCCGGACCCCGTCGGATCGGAGAAGAGCAGCGAGACGTGCGGGTTGCGGGCCGCGTCGTCGGCCTTTTTCGGGTAGCCGAGTCCCGTGGTGAGGTCGATCGCCCCGTCGCCGGCGTGGTAATAGGGCGTGACAGGCCACGTGATCGGCTGCCCGGTGGCGTCGATCGTGGTGTATTCGGTGGTGATGAATCGCTCGAAGACCTGCTGGACCGCTGCGGGCAGAGTGGTGGTCATCGCGGCGAGTATATTCAGCGAATTGTGGAGGCAAAGGTGGTTCTGACGCCGGTCGCGGCGGATGTGATCCGGCGCGTCAAGGAGAACCAAAAGGGCCGTCAGCTCTCACTCGTGATCGGCAACGGCTGCTGCGACTCGACTGCACCGTTCCTCTTCGCGGACTACATGGCCGGGCCGACCGAGCGGCTCGTCGCGGAGGCCGAGGGAGTGAGCGTGTTCGTGGACGAGCTCGTCGCCGCGTCGCTCGCCGGACGCGAGGTGGTCGTGGACGCAAGCGACGACCCGCAGCCCGACAGCTTCTCGTGCGAGTCCGAGCTGGGCTTCCGGTTCTTCCTGGACCGGCTGCCCAGCACCTAGTACCCCGGGTCGCCTGGCAGCAGGATGCGGGGCGCGGCCCCGGAGGTGTCGACCCGAGGCAGGATCGGCTCGACCGTCAGCGCTCCGACCGTCTCCATCGCCTCCTCCGGAGAGCCGAAGCGCGCCAGGGTCTCGAGCATCTTGATCGTTGGGAACACCAGCAGGAGCTCACCCTCGGCGTGGCTCGCGAGCGCATCGGCCGGCGAGAACCAGGCGAGCTCGACGATCTCCTCGCCATCGGCTCGCGGAGCGGTGTGGGGGAGCGCTTGGGCGAGGTAGAAGCGCGTGTCGTAGCGGATCTTGACCTCGACGGGGGTGATCCAGCGCGAGAACGGCACGAGCGTCTCCGGGCCCGCGAGCGTGACGGCGGCCTCCTCCTCGAGCTCTCGCAGCGCCGTCGCGCGATGGGCCCGGTCGTCGTCGGCCGGGCCGTCCACGGCGCCGCCGGGAAAGACCCAGACGTCCGCCATGAACCTTGCCCGGGACGTGCGCTTCCCGAGCAGCACCTCGATGCCGCTCGAGGAATGCCTGCCTCCGCGGCGCATCAAGATGACCCCGGCCGCTGACCGCGGCTCGGTCGGGGCCCCCTGGTTCAGCTCCTCGATGTGCTCGTCGATGTGCTCGTCCGCCACGCGCGGCCTGTCTACAGCACTCTCGGGCGCTGTGTCAAACTAGCGGCCGATCGTGGAGGCCGGTACACAGACGCGCAAGTGGATCTGCGAATCGTGCGGGTTCATCTATGACCCCGAGGAGGGGGACCTGGACGGCGGCATCGCGCCCGGGACGCCGTTCGAGGCGATTCCGGACGACTGGTTCTGCCCGGTGTGCGGAGCCCGTAAGAAGGACTTTGCCCCGTACGACGAGTGATTCGCTCAGGCGACCACAGCGACTGAGCCGCCCTGCGCCTCGATCATCGAGGCGTAGCGACCGCTCAGCTCGAGCAGTTCCTCGTGCGTGCCGAGCTCCGCGACGCGCCCCCCGTCGAGGACCATGATCTGCTCCGCATCGCGCACCGTGGACAGGCGGTGGGCGATCGCGAGCGTGGTCCGGCCGCGGGCAAGCTCGTCCAGCGCCGCCTGCACCGCCCGCTCGGTCTCGGTGTCGAGCGCACTGGTGGCCTCGTCGAGGATCAGGATGGGCGGGTCTCGAAGGATCGTGCGGGCGATCGCGATCCGCTGCTTCTCCCCGCCGGAGAAGCGATAGCCGCGCTCGCCCACGACGGTGTCGTAGCCGTCCGGGAGCGAGCTGATCAGGTCGTGGATCTGGGCCGCGCGCGCGGCGCGTTCGACCTCCTCCTGGGTCGCAGCTGGTTTCGCGAAACGCAGGTTCTCGGCGATCGAGGCGTGGAACAGGTAGGTCTCCTGCGACACGACACCGGCGACCTGCGCCAGGGACGAATGGCTCAGGTCACGGACGTCGACGCCGTCGATCGTCACGCGGCCCTCTTCGACCTCATACAGACGTGCGAGCAGGTAGGCGAGCGTCGTCTTCCCTGAGCCCGTCTCGCCGACGATCGCGAGCGTCGTGCCCGGGGCGACCTCGAGCTCGATGTCCCGCAGAGTCCATTCGCCCTCGGCGGCGTAGCGAAACCCAACGCCTTCAAATCTGACGTCGCCTCGGACCGCGGCGGGATCGAGCGAGATCGCTCCGTCGCGCTCCTCGATCTCGACGGGTAGCTCCAGGTACTCGAAGACGCGTTCGAAGAGCGCCAGCGAGCTCTGGACGTCAACGCCCACGGACAGCAGCGACTGGATCGGGAAGAACAGCCTCGTCTGCAAGGTGGTGAACGCGACCAGCGTCCCGATCGTGATGGCGGCGCCGCCCTGCGCGATCGTGAAGCCGGCAAACAGGTAGATCAGCGCGGGCATCGCGGCGAATGCGATCTGAACGGAGGCCATGCGCCAGCGTCCCGCCATGCGCGACCGGACCTCCAGGTCTGCCAGCTCGGCCGACTCGAGCTGGAACCGCTCCGCGAGCTCGTCCGTGCGGCCCATGGTCTTGCCGAGCATGATCCCGGAGACGGAGAGCGACTCCTCGACGAGCGCCGAGATGTCGGCGAGGCGGGTCTGGCGGACGGCCGTGATCCGCCGCCGTTCCTCGCCGACGCGCCTGGTCAGCCACACGAAGAACGGGAGCAGGCCGAGCGCGGCCACCGCAAGCCGCCAGTCGAGCAGGAACATCGCGACAGCGGCGGCCAGCACGGTGGTCACGTTCGAGACGATCGAGGTGGCCGTGCTCGTCACGACGTTCTGCACCCCGCCGATGTCGTTGGCGATTCGGGACTGGATCTCCCCGGTGCGGGTCCTGGTGAAAAAGGCGAGCGAGAGACGCTGGAGGTGCCGGTAGACGGCTGCGCGAAGGTCGTGCATGACGCGCTGCCCGACCGTGTTCGAGAGCAGTGTCTGCGCGACGCCGAGCGCTCCGGTCGCGACCGCGATCGCGATCATGCCGGCCACGAGCAACGCAAGCAGGCCGGTGTCGTGCCGTGGGATCGCATCGTCGAGCACGGCCCGTAGCAGGAAGGGCGAGACCATTCCAAGGGAGGCCGAGATCAAGATCAGGAACAGCACCGCTGCGAGGCGCTGCCGGTACGGGCGAAAGAGGCCCAGCAGCCGGCGCCGGTCGAGGCGTCCCTCGCTCAACACCGATGTCCTGGGCCGCAGGAGTGCCCGGCGAGACGCTCCAGGAAGCCGTGGAGCTCCTTCTGCTCGCCGGCACTCAGAGGCGCCAGAAGATCCTGCTCGGCTTGCTTGACTGCCCGCTTTGCCTGGGCGAGGCGCTTGTGTCCCGCCGGCGTCAGGCCGACCAGGTGGCGCCGCCGGTCCCGGGGATCGCGGGGACGGACGATGAGACCGTCGGCCTCGAGGGCGTCGAGCAGCCCCACGAGGTTGCTCGGATTGATCCGCAACGTGCCGCCGAGTTCCTGTTGGGAGAGCGGGCCGGCCTCGTAATGTGGGTGAAGCACCGCGAACTCGTTCGTACGCATCTCGAGGGCCGCGAGCGCGCGAGTCAGGCGGTAGCTGGTCACCCGCGCCAGCCGGAAGATCAGCATTGCCTGGCCCGCCG
>JBKOZI010000148.1:0-10488 GCA_046725795.1 Actinomycetota bacterium | reverse complement strand
CGGGTAGCGTCGGTCTGGGCGCGCAAACGGCCCCCGACACCCTGCTGCACCTTCGCGGCAACTCGAGCGTGCACGGTTCCATCACGATCGACGCGGAGTCATCGAACCCCGCGGCTCCCGGCGCCGGCGCCCAGGCCCGCCTCTATGTAAGGGGCAGTAAGCTCGTGGTGCAGTGGAACGACGGCGGGAAGGTGCTGTACACGACGATCGAGCTCGACAGCCAGGGACCGTATCCCGCCGCTCCGACGGTGACAACGGATACTGCCGCTCCCTAGACTTGCGGCATGACGTCGCCCCCCGAGACGTTCACGCTCGAGCTGACGTTGGAGGAAATGGGGTTCCTGCGGTTGCTGGTCACCAACGCAACCGTCCAGCCGGCTGAGCTGAAGAAGCTCTGCGGCGAGGTTCAGGGCAAGATCGAGGCCCAGATCGGGCCTCTGCCTCCAGGGCCGTAACGAAGCGGGCTCTGAAAAGGAGAGCGCCGCCCTCTCGGACGGCGCTCCGGTTTTGGGGGGAGGCGTTCTCCTAAGTCAGACGGCGCACTCACCCTCGCCGCGGACGACCTGGTAGAGGTCCTTGCGATTCCAGTCGATGAAGTGCGTGATGTGCTCCGGCCCGAACTCGACCGGCATCGCAAGGTCCTTGATCAAGCCTTCGAACTCCTCGGTGCCGACGCGCTCGACGAAGTCGTTGAAGAGCTCGCCGTTCTGGCGCTTGTCCTCGTAGAGGCGAATCCAGCGCTCGACTGCGTCCGGCACGCGCTTCGCCGGGATGCGTGACTTGAGGCGGTGGCCCATCACGACCTCGCCGCCCTCGTAGTTCCCGCCCAGGTGCGCGATGTACGCGGGTAGCTGGTGACCGCCGACCTTCATCGCGGCGCCGTAGAACCCGATGTTCGCGACGTGGTGCTGTGAGCATCCGTTCGGGCACCCGCTCATCTTCACGTGAATGCGCTTGGTGAGCTCGTCCTCGATCGCCATCTGCTCGAGCCGCTCCTGGACGACCTCGTTGAGCCCCATCGAGCTCGTGATGCCGAGCTTGCAGCTGTCGGTACCGGGGCAGCTCACGACGTCGGTGATCTCGTGGGCGCCGGCGCCGGCGAGTCCGAGCTCCTGAAGGCGGAGCCAGACGTCATAGAGGCTCTGGTCGCGAACCCAGCGAAGCACCAGGTTCTGCTGCACGCTGGTGCGGGCGTAGCCGCCCGTGAAGTCGCGCATGATCGCGGCGAGGCCACGGAACTGCTCCGGCGTCAGGTCGCCGCGCGTGACCTTTACCTCGACGGTCGAGAAGTCCGCCTGCTTTTGCGGCCGGACGTTCGCCGCCATGAACGCGTCGAAGTCGCGGCTGTCGCCGTTCGGGCTGGAGGCGTTCAGAGGAGCCGGAGGTGCGTTCGCCTCCTCGTTGTCCTCGAACAGCAGGGGCGTGGGGTCGAAGTCACGCTCGTTGACCCAGTCGCCCTTCAGCTCTTCGTCGACCATGCGCCGGAACTCCTCGAGCCCGACGCGGTCGATCAGGAACTTGATGCGGGCCCGCGCACGGTTTGCGCGCAGGTCGTCCTGGCGATCGAAGATCCGGAGGACCGCCTCTGAGATCTTCAGGTACTCGCCGTCGTCGACGGTCGCGAAGTCCCAGAAGGTACCGCCGACACGGGCCATGATCGACGTGCCCCCACCGGTGCGGATCTCGAAGCCCTTCACCGGCTTGCCGTCGATCTCGCGGATGCGGGGCAAGAATCCGAGGTCGTGGATCTTCGTGATCGCGACGTCCTCGTCGTCGGCCGTGAAGGCGACCTTGAACTTCCGCGGGAGGAGCTGGCAGACCTCGTTGCGCACGAAGTAGCGCACGAACGCCCCGACGTAGGGGGTCGGATCGAAGGCCTCGTTCTCGCTCACACCCGCCCAGGGATCGCCGGTCACGTTGCGGACGGTGTTGCCGCAGGCCTCGCGGCTCGAGAGGCCCACCTCCGAGATCATGCGGATCGCCTTCGCCGCGTCGGCGAGCGGGATGTGGTGGAACTGAAAATTCTGCCGCGTGGTGATGTGACCCTTGCCAAGCGGCGCATATTGCTCGGCCAGATCGGCGAACGCCTCGAGCTGCTCAGGCGTGACGCCGCCGAACGGCAGCTTCACGCGGATCATCTGCACGTCGGCCTGGCGCTGGCCGTAGACGCCCTGCTTCAGGCGAAAGCCGATGAACTTCTCCTCGGGCGTGTCTCCCGCGAGGAACTTGGTCGCTTCGGTGTCGAAGTCGTCGAACTCCCGCTCGATGATCGGGATTACGTGGCCCGGGACGTTGTCGTAGACCTCGGGGTTCTCGAGGGACCCCTTGCGGCCCTTCGGCTTGGTCTCGACTGCTGGCTCCATGCGGCTTCCTCCAGGCGGGTTCCAGGTCGATCGAATATAGCAAAAAGGCAAGCGGATTTAGGGTATTTTGCCGCGCAGGCCGTGAGCACCGGCAGTAACCTGCCCGCCGATGGACCAGGCCCAGCTTCGAGACGAGATCATCCGGCTCGGGCCGTGGCACTTCGACATCGAGGTCGTCGAGGGCCTGACGACGCGGGTCTCGCTGGAGGCGCCCGCCGGAACATACCCCGAGTCGTTCGGCCGCGTTTCGTTCCAGGATGTCCGCGCCGAGCACCGCGTCCACCTGAGGAACCTGTATCCGGATGGCCTCCAGGGCCGATCCGTGCTCGACTGTGCCTGTAACAGCGGCGGGTACCTGTTCTGGTCGCGGGAGCGCGGTGCGGGCACGTGCTTCGGCTTCGACGCCCGCGAGCACTGGATCCGCCAGGCGCGCTTCATCCAGGAGCACCGCCCGGACACGGACGACATGCACTTCGAGGTGATGGCGCTCGAAGACCTGCCGAAGCGAGGGCTCGACCCCTTCGACCTCACGATCTTCAAGGGCATCTTCTACCACCTGCCAGACCCGATCACGGGCCTGAAGATCGCCGCCGACCTGACCAGGGAGGCCATGATCCTGGACACCGCCACGCGCAGCGGCCTACCGGACGGCTTGCTCACCGTCGATCAGGAGGGTGTGGACGCGATCATGCTCGGCGTGGACGGGCTGAACTGGCGGCCGACCGGGCCGGAGACCGTAATCCGGATCCTGGAGTGGGCCGGCTTCGTCGACTTCCACGTGATCCGCTGGGTCAGGGAGAGCCGGCCCGGCTGGGGCCGTTTCGGGATGGTCGCCTCGAAGAAGCTCGGGCTGCTCGATTCGTGGAAGAGCAAGCAGATCGACGCGCGGGAGAGGGACGAGTAAGCGGCCCTATCCTGTAGCGCACGGTGTTCGACCTACTCTCAGACAAGCTCCAGGCCGTCCTTTCCGATGTCCGCTCCCGCGGCAAGCTGAACGAGGACGACATCAACAAGGCGATGCGCGAGATCCGCCTGGCCCTGCTCGAGGCGGACGTCAACTTCCGGGTCGTCAAGCAGTTCACGAACGCGGTGAAGGAACGCGCGCTGGGTCACGAGGTGATGGAGAGCCTGAACCCGGGCCAGCAGGTCGTGAAGATCGTGAACGAGGAGCTGACCACGTTGATGGGAGAGTCCTCCCACCGCGTCACGCTTTCGCCCACGCCACCGACCGTGATCCTGATGGCCGGGCTCCAGGGCTCCGGCAAGACCACCGCCTGCGGAAAGCTCGCGCGGCTGCTGAAGGACGACGGCAAGGACGTGGCGCTGGTGGCGTGCGATGTCTACCGACCGGCCGCGGTCGACCAGCTCGTCAAGGTCGGCAGCCAGGCGGGCGCGACCGTCTACGAGCAGGGCACGGACGGGGACCCGCGGGACATCGCCGAGTGGGCTGTCCGCGAGGCCAAGCGCGACGGCCGTGATGTCGTGATCGTGGACACCTCGGGCCGGCTCCACATCGACGAGGTCCTGATGAAGGAGCTCGCGGACATCAAGAAGCGCACCAAGCCGCACAACGTGCTGCTCGTCGTGGACGCGATGACCGGTCAGGACGCCGTGAACGTCGCAGAGCAGTTCTCCGACGTGGCCGAGTTCGACGGCGTCGTGATGACCAAGCTCGACGGCGACGCCCGCGGCGGGGCGGCCCTCTCGATCAAGGCAGTCACCGGCAAGCCGATTCTCTACGCCTCGACGGGCGAGAAGCTCGGCGACTTCGAGCCCTTCCACCCCGATCGGATGGCTTCGCGGATCCTTGGCATGGGCGACGTGCTGACGTTCATCGAGCAAGCCGAGAAGACGGTGGACGCCGACCGTGCAGCAGAGCTCGAGCGCAAGATCCGCAAGCAGGAGTTCGGCCTCGACGACTTCCTCGACCAGATGAAGCAGGTCCGTCGCATGGGCCCGATCGGGAACCTGATGGGGATGCTGCCGGGCTTCGGACAGCTCAAGCAGCTGAAGAACACGAAGGTCGACGAGCGCGAGCTCGACCGGATCGAGGCGATCGTGACCTCGATGACGCCGGCGGAGCGTCGCAACCCGAAGATCATCGACGGGTCGCGGCGCAAGCGGATCGCGGCAGGGTCGGGCACCACCGTTCAGGCCGTCAACCAGCTCGTCAAGCAGTTCGCGCAGATGCAGAAGATGATGCGAGCGCTCCAGCAGGGAAAGATGCCCTCCATGGAGCAGCTGATGCGCGGCGGCCTGTAGCCTTCTCGAATCGGTTCACCAATGATGGAGGCAAAGACTTGGCGGTAAGGATCAGGCTGACCCGCATCGGGGCCCGCAACAACCCGATCTGGCGCGTGGTCGCGACCGACCAGCGCTCGCCGCGCGACGGGCGCTTCATCGAGGTGCTCGGCCACTACAACCCGCAGACGGATCCCTCGACGATCGACCTCGACGAGGAGCGCGTGCGGGACTGGCTCTCGCGCGGCGCGCAGCCGAGTGGCACCGTGAAGAACCTGCTGAAGGCCAAGGGGATCCGCGGCTGAAGGAGCTGCTCGAGTACCTGGCGCGGACTCTGGTCGACCATCCGGAGCAGGTCGAGGTCACCGAGTTCGAGGAAGATGAGGAAACGGTGGTGCTCGAGTTGAGCGTCGCAGAGGAGGACCGCGGCAAGGTGATCGGTCGCCAGGGACGGACAGCAAAGGCCCTGCGCGGCATCATGAAGGCCGGTGGCATCAAGGAAGGAAAGCGGGTCCTCGTCGAGATCGTCGACTGAGAGTCGGCTGCGAATCGGAACCGTGGGTCGCAGCCACGGGATCGAGGGCGCATTCGTCGTCCTGGAGCCAACCGAGCGGCTGGAGCTGCTCGATCCCGGCCGCACCGTCACGATCGGCGGATTCGACCGGACCGTCGAATCGCGAAAGGGAACCGCGCAGCGGCCGCTCCTCAAGCTGGAGGGGGCCGACGGCCGAGAGGCCGCCGAGCCGCTTCGCGGCGAGGCGATCACCGTGCCGCGCTCGGCGCTGGGATCGCTTGCGGCGGGTGAGTTCCTCGTGGACGAGCTGATCGGCTCCGAGGTGTTGGACGGTGCGCGCCGCATCGGGAGCGTACGTGACGTCCTGCTGCTGCCATCGGCGGACGTGCTCGAGGTCGAGCGCGAAGGCGAGGAGGAGCCGCTGCTCGTGCCGCTGGTCGCGGACGCGATCCGGTCAATCGACGTCGAGCGGCGACGCGTCGAGATCGACAGGAGCTTCGTCGATGCGGATTGACATCTTCACCCTCTTTCCGGAGTGGTTCGACTGGTTCTACAAGCAGCGCCACGTCCGTAACGCGCTCCGGCTCGGGCACGACGTGCGCCTCTTCAACTACCGCGACACGACGCCGCTGAGCGCGGGCCAGGTCGACGACTCCCCCTATGGCGGCGGTGCCGGCATGGTGATCCGGGTCGACGTCGTGGACGCCGCGCTCCAGGCCGTCTACGGCCCGAACACGGAAGCGATGCTCGCGAACCGGCGCGTGGCCGTGCTCGCCGCCTCCGGGAGGCAGCTGGACGACGCGGTCGCCGAGGAGCTCGCGGGGCTCGAGTCGCTCACGCTGCTTTGCGGCCGCTACGAGGGTATCGACGAGCGTGTGGTCGACCACCTCGCCAATGACTCGGTCTCGGTCGGGCCGTACGTGCTGTCCGGCGGAGAGCTCGCCGCGATGGTCGTCGCCGACGTGGTTCTCCGGAAGCTTCCAGGCGCGCTTGGTCACGAGGACAGCGCGTTGGAGGAGTCCTTTTCGCAGGCGCTCGAAGGGGCGCCCGAGTATCCGCACTACACGAGGCCCGCTTCCTACCGGGACTGGGACGTGCCCGAGGTGCTGCTCTCCGGGCATCACGCCGACGTTCGCCGGTGGCGCCGCGAGGCCGCAGCGAGGCGGCGGGAATCAACCTAGTGTTTCGCTAACATCACGCCTCCCGCGACGGTCCGGCGCCGCGCCGCCCGCTCGGACTCGGCGGCCCTCACCGATGAACGAGCTGATCCAGAGTGTCGAGCGCCGTCAGCTGCGGCAGGTGCCGGAGTTTCGCGTCGGCGACCGCGTGCGCGTGCACTTCCAGGTCGTCGAGGGGCAGCGGCGGCGAACCCAGGTGTTCGAAGGCGTCGTGCTGAAGGTCCAGGGAAAGGGCGCGCGCCGCACATTTACCGTCCGCAAGCTCTCGTTCGGCGTGGGCGTCGAGCGGACGTTTCCCGTGCATTCGCCCAAGATCGAGCAGATCGAGGTGGCGGCACGCGGAGAGGTGCGCCGGGCCAAGCTCTACTACCTCCGCGGCCGGATCGGCCGGCGCGCGCGCGTACGCGAGAGCCGTGACTTCAGGCCCGAGGACGTAATGATGTCCGCGCTACCGGAGTCGGAGGCCCAGCCAGAGGCCGAGGCGGCCGAGCAGGATGGCGCCGCAGCCCCCGAGGGTGCCGAGGAAGCGGTCGAGGTCGTCGAGGGCGCGGAAGCCGACACGACCGCCGAGGCGGACGCGCCGGCCTCTGAAGAGCAGCCGGACGAGGGGGCAACGGCCGCCGAGGGCGAGCCCGAGCCGGCCGCGGAGTCGCAGGAGGCAACCGAGGCGGACGGAGCCGGGGAAGCTGAGCCGGGGGAGCCGGAGAGGGGCGAGCAAGAAGGCCAGCCCGCTTGACCCCGGGCGGCCCGAAGCTGGTGGGGCGGCGCAGCCACAACTCGCTGCTCGAACTGGTCGTGATCGTGGCCGTCGCGATCGGCCTCGCGCTCCTGATCCAGGCCTTTCTCATCAAGCCCTACCGCATCCCGAGCGAATCGATGGAGCCGACCCTCGACGTCGGCCAGCGTGTGCTCGTGAGCCGTTTCAACTACCACCTCGGTGACCCGGACCGCGGCGACATCGTCGTCTTCCACCCGCCCAAGGGAGCCAACAGCAACACGTGCGGCGCCCCGAAGCCGGAGGACCAGGTGTGTTCTCGCCCGACGCCCGAGCGCGACAGCGTCAACTTCATCAAGCGGATCGTCGCCGGGCCCGGGGACACGCTCTCGATCAGCCAGGGCCACGCGATCGTGAACGGCAAGCGGCAGAACGAGGACTTTGCGAAGTCTTGCGCACCGGGCACCTGCAACTTTCCCCGGACGATCAAGATTCCGCCGGGGCACTTTTTTATGATGGGCGACAACCGTGGCGCGAGCGACGACAGCCGCTTCTGGGGACCCGTCCCAGAGAAATGGATCATCGGCCAGGCTTTCGCCACCTACTGGCCGCCCGACCGCTGGGGAATCCTCTAGCAACAGGCGTCGTACGGCGCGGCGGCTCTTTCGCTTTGATCGCACTTTCGGACGGCGCTTCGTCGCGGGCGCGGACGAGGCCGGGCGGGGCAGCCTCGCCGGGCCGCTCGTGGCGGCGGCCGTGCTCTTCGACTACGAGCGCCTCGGGCTGCGCGAGCTGCGCTCGCTGACGCGTCTCGACGACTCCAAGGTTCACGACCTCGAGGCCCGCGAAGCGCTCTACCCACTCGTGATGCGCGCCGCGACACGCGTCGCTGTCACGTCCCGGTGTGTCCGCGGGATCGACGAGCGTGGCCTCCACGTCACCAACCTCGCCGCCCTCAGCGACTGTCTGGCGCGCATCGCCATGCCGGGCTCCGTGTGTCTCGTCGACGGCTTTCGCGTGCCGGACTGCGGTCACGACCAGCAGCCGGTCATCGACGGCGACGCCCGCAGTGCGGCGATCGCAGCGGCATCCGTAGTGGCGAAGGTGACGCGCGACCGCTACATGCTGCGGGCGGCCGAGCAGCTCCCGGGCTGGCACTTCCACACGAATGTCGGCTACTCCACACCCGAGCACCGGGCGGCGATCCAGGAGCGGGGCATCAGCGACCTGCACCGGCGCTCGTTCCAGTCGATCGCCTACCAGCAGCTGGCGATCGAGGGCTAGAGGACTGATTCCACCGGCCGCGAGGATGTCGGTGCGGCGAAACTGGCATCGACGGGGTCAGGCTGAGCCGTTTGACCAATTCGTCTGTGACTCGGGCGAAATGACACCGCGAAAGAGCCACCTGGTTGCGGATCCATCGGTCACCGAACATTTTGGGTGCTATAGACACCTAGACGCGAGGTGGACGGCTACGGGATTGCGCCAATGCCGATTCCTTGACCTCTCGGTGCATCCCGGGACCGGCATGACGCCCTCTTGTGAACCGAACGCCTGAGCCTGACCCCCGTCAGTGCCTCACTGTCATCGTCGGGCCCATCGGACTGCCACTCCGGCATCCCCGGGAGGAGATGCCGGGCGGCTCTTGTACCGCTCCAGCACGGCGGGCGAGTGCGATGAGCCAGCCGCGCCCCTGGCGGTACCTACGGCCGCGGCCGCTAGAACGCGCCCTCGACGTGATCCGCCCGCAGCAGCTCGCCCGCGGGCGACAGGAGCACGCCGACGACGTCGAACCGGAGCTCTTGGACCGGGAGCCTTCCCCGGCCGGAGAGCCAGACCCGGGCGACGCGCCGGACCTGGGCGCGCTTGGCGGGCCCGACCGCTTCGAGCGGGGTCGCCGGACCCGCGGAGGGTCCGCCAGCCCGGGCGACCAGCGCCTTGACCTCGCAGAACACGAGCGTGCCGCCACGCGAGGCGACCAGGTCGATCTCTCCCTCGCGCGTGCGGAAGTTGCGCTCCAGGAGCTCGTAGCCCCGGCGTTCGAGAAGCCTTGCGGCGACTTCCTCGCCGCGGCGTCCCGTGTCGCGTCGCGGATCGGCTGACACGCCGAGACGGTAGAAGGGCCGCGCACACCGGATGTGCGCAGATCGAGGCGACTGGGTGACGGTTTCGGCACTTGGGTGCCTTCAGCGGCAAGGCATGACCCCTTAGCGTGGTGGCGGTGCTCGCCCGTGTGGTCACTTTCGCGCTCGTGGGCGTCGAGGCGATCAGGGTCACCGTCGAGGCGGACATCCACCCGGGGTTACCGTCGTTCACGATCGTGGGTCTCCCCGACGCGGCCGTCCAGGAGTCGCGCGAGCGGGTTCGCGCGGCCGTGGTGAACTCCGGGTTCGAGTTCCCGTTACGGCGGATCACGGTCAACCTGGCACCGGCTGACGTCCGCAAGGCCGGGCCCGGCTTCGACCTCGCGCTTGCGACCGCGCTGCTGCTCGCGTCCGGGCAGCTGCCGGGAGAGGCGCTCGATGGTTACGCGGTCAGCGGCGAGCTGGGTCTCGACGGAAGCGTGCGGCGGGTGCGCGGCGCACTCGCGATGGCGGACGCATGCGATCGAGCAGGCTTGAAGGGTCTCGTCGTCCCGGAGGCCTGCGCCGGCGAAGCGTCGCTGCCGGGGACGGTCGAGGTCGTGTCGGTCGACTCGGTACGTACGCTTGCTGCCGTCTCGACCGGCACCGAGCGCCGGCCGGCCGTGAGCGTCGATGCCGCGGCGCTGCTGGCCCGCGTGCCGGAGGACGGCCTGGATTTCGCGCAGGTACGCGGGCATCACGCCCTCAAGCGAGCGCTCGAGGTCGCTGCCGCCGGCGGTCACAACCTTTTGATGATCGGGCCGCCGGGCAGCGGCAAGTCGATGGCGGCGCGCCGGCTTCCATCGATCATGCCGCCGCTGAGCGTGCCCGAAGCGCTCGAGGTCACGCGCGTGCACAGTGCCGCCGGGCTGCTCGGGAGCGAGCCAGTCGTCGCCCGGCGCCCGTTCCGCGCGCCGCATCACACGATCTCCAGCGCCGGCCTCGTCGGCGGGGGTCCGGGCCCAAGTCCGGGAGAGGCGAGCCTCGCGCAGCATGGCGTGCTCTTCCTCGACGAGTTCGCCGAGTTCTCGCGGCTGCCCCTCGAGGCGCTGCGGCAGCCGCTCGAGGAGGGCTGGGTTCGCATCACCCGTTCGCAGCGAAGCGTCACGTTTCCCGCCCGGTTCATGCTCGTCGCGGCGACCAATCCGTGTCCGTGCGGCCATGCGGGAGATGAGCGGCAACAGTGCTCATGCCCGAACTCGATGCTGCAGCGGTACCTGTCGAAGCTCAGCGACCCGTTGATCGACCGCATCGACATGATCGTGAGAGTCGAGTCGCCGACGCGCCGGGAGCTGATGAGGGAGGCGGGTGTACTCGAGTCGCCTTCGATGCGCGCTCGTGTGGACGCCGCGAG
>JBKOZI010000147.1:0-7574 GCA_046725795.1 Actinomycetota bacterium | reverse complement strand
AGATCCCGTCGTTCGCCCTGTACGCCGCGACCGCCAACATCTCGATCCCGCTCGCGCTGACGCTCGTCGTGTGGTTCTCGTACCACATCGAGGGCATCCGGGCAAAGGGCTTCATCGGTTACCTCAAGAGCTGGGTCCCGGAGGGCGTCACCGGGGCTGCGCGCATCCCGATCTTCGCGATCGAGGTGATCTCGCACTTCGTCCGGATCATCTCGCTGTCGGTGCGACTGTTCGCGAACATCCTCGCCGGCCACCTCTTGATCCTGTTCATGGGAGGCGGCCTGGTCGTGCTGCTCGGCATCGCCGCGCTCGGAATCCTGTCGCTGCCGGTCGCGATCGCGTTCTTCCTGTTCGAAGTCCTGCTGATCGCGACCCTGCAGGCGTTCATCTTCGCCACGCTTACTGCCATCTACCTCGGCGGAGCGACCGCCGAGCACCACTAGGAGGAGTTGTGGATCCAGGGACCCTCAGTCAAGTAGTGACGCTGGCTCAGGCCGCCGATCCGGCAGCGTACGGCACCGACGCCGGCAAGGCGATCGCGCTGGGCGTGGGCGCCGGCCTCGGGACGATCGGCCCCGGCATCGGCGTCGGCTACATCTTCGGGAAGGTGATCGAGTCGGTCACGCGCCAGCCGGAGATGCGCGACGAGATCACGCAGATCCAGTGGCTCGGCTTCGCGCTGACGGAGGCGATCGTGTTCTACGCGTTCATCTTCGGCCTGATCGCGTTCTTCCTCTAGGCCCGCGGTGCTGGCCACGATCGACAGCGCGGTACCGGTGATCGCCGCGGAGGAGGGCGGCAATTTCCTGGTCACGCCCGAGGTCGGGCTGATGATCTGGACGCTGCTCGCCTTCCTCACGACGCTCTGGGTCCTGGGGAAGTTCGTGTTCCCACGCATCCAGGATGCGCTCGACAAGCGCCAGAGGGCGATCGAAGAGGCGATCGAGGAATCCGAGCGGGCGCGTACCGAGGCGGAGAAACTGCTCGACGAGTACCGCGAGCGCCTGCGCGAGGCGCGTACGCAGTCCGAGGAGATCGTCCTGCGGGCGCGCAAGGCGGCCGAGGAGTTCGAGCGCGAGTCCGTCGAGGAGGGACGCAAGCACCGTCAGGAGCTGCTCGAGCAGACGCGCCGCGACATCGAGGCCGAGACGCGCCGGGCGATCCAGGAAATCCGCAACGAGGTCGCAGACCTGACGGTGCTGGCGACCGAGAAGGTGACGCGTAAGACGTTGAGCGAGGAAGACCAGCGGCGGCTGGTCGAGGAGGCGCTCAGCGAGCTCGACTTCTCCGCTCTCTCCGGCGAACGCGAGGCGCGCTAGTGGAGAAGATCGCACAGGTCTACGCCCGCTCGCTCTTCGAGGTCGCGAACGAGCACGGCAAGCTGGACCTCATCAAGGAGCAGCTCGGCGAGTTCGCAGACGCGCTGGAGCAGAACCGCGATCTCGCGATGTTCTTCCTCTCGCCCTACTTTTCGACCGAGGAAAAACAGTCCGGGCTCGAGCGTGCGCTCGTGGATGCCGACCCGACGCTCGTGAACTTCCTCGAGCTCCTCATCGAGAACCACCGCATGCCGGTGATCTACCGTGCACGCAGGCACTACGAGGCGCTCTGGGACCGTGAGCACCGGCTGCTGCCGGTCGAGGTCACGAGCGCCGTTGTGCTGGACCCGGCGGTCACGGAGGAACTCGGCCGCAGGATCCGCGAGCAGACGGGCGAGAACGTCGAGCTGACCAGCACGGTCAACCCCGACATCCTGGGCGGCATCGTGCTGCGCGTCGGCAATTCGATCCTCGACGCATCGATCAAGAACAGCCTTCAACAACTTAGAAGAGAAGTCGCGAAGAGCTAGTGGCCCGTCCCGAAACATTCGACCTGAAATGGCGGCACCGGATCGCCGGCATGCTTCGTCCTCGGTCGCCCGAATACAGCCCAGTATTCGGGCTTCCTGCGTCCTCGCCTGCCGACGCCCGGCCCTCGCCATTTCGAGGCCAACGTTCCAAGACGGACCACTAGCTAGTTAGCTAGCCAAACCACCCGAGGGAGCCAACACTTCATGCAGATCAAGCCTGACGAGATCACGAACATCCTCAAGAGCCGCATCGAGGGCCTCGACACCGGCAAGGCGGAACTGACCGAAGTCGGCACCGTCCTGGAGGTGGGGGACGGCATTGCGCGTGTGTACGGCGTCGAGAACTGCCAGTCGCTCGAGTTGCTCGAGTTTCCGCACGACGTGACCGGCCTTGCGCTCAACCTGGAGTCGGACAACGTGGGTGCCGTGATGTTCGGCGACTGGGAGAAGATCGTCGAGGGCGACACCGTCAAGCGCACGGGCCACCTGCTCGACATCCCCGTCGGCGACGCGCTGCTGGGCCGGATCGTCGATCCGCTGGGCCGCCCGCTCGACGGCAAGGGCGAAATCAACACCACCGAGCAGCGCCCCGCCGAGTTCAAGGCCCCCGGCGTGGTCCAGCGTCAGCCCGTGAGGGTGCCGGTGCAGACGGGACTGAAGGCGATCGACGCCATGATCCCGATCGGCCGCGGCCAGCGCGAGCTGATCATCGGCGACCGCCAGACCGGGAAAACGGCGATCGCGATCGACACGATCATCAACAACGCTGACAGCGATCTCGTGTTCGTATACGTCGCGGTCGGCCAGCGGATGTCGACCGTCGTGCAGATCGCCGAGACGCTCGCCGAGGCCGGAGCGCTCGACAATACGATCATCGTCGCGGCGGCCGCCGACGAGGCGGCACCGATCAAATACCTGGCGCCGTACTCAGGCTGCGCGATGGGCGAGTACTACCTGTACTCCGGCCGCGAGGCCGTTTGCATCTACGACGACCTCACCAAGCACGCCTACGCCTACCGGCAGATGTCGCTGCTGCTGCGCCGCCCGCCTGGTCGCGAGGCGTACCCGGGAGACGTCTTCTACCTGCACTCTCGCTTGCTCGAGCGTGCGGTGAAGCTGAACGACGACCTCGGCGGCGGTTCGCTCACGGGGCTTCCGATCATCGAGACCCAGGCGGGTGACGTGTCGGCCTACATCCCCACGAACGTGATCTCGATCACCGACGGCCAGATCTTCCTGGAACCCAAGCTCTTCTACTCCGGTGTGCGGCCGGCGATCAACGTCGGAATCTCGGTATCGCGAGTGGGCGGTGACGCGCAGATCAAGCCGATGAAGCGAGTCGCGGGGCGCCTCAAGCTCGAGCTCTCGCAGTACCGCGAGCTGGAGGCGTTCGCCCAGTTCGGCTCCGAGCTCGACCTCGAGACGCAGCGGACGCTCGCCCGCGGCGAGCGCCTGGTGGCGACGCTCAACCAGAAGGAGCGGCACCCGCTCCCGGTCGAGGACCAGGTCGTCCAGGTCTACGCCGCCACGCACGGATACCTCGATCGCATCACCGTCGACAAGGTGGACGAGTTTCTCGAAGGCCTCACTCAGCGCCTCCGCGCGGAGAAGCAGGAGCTCCGCAAGCGGCTTGCGGCGGGCGAGTGGGAAGAGGACATCGAGCGCGAGCTCGACGAGTTCGTGAAGGACTTCGCGAAGGACTTCGGCTACGACCTCGACGAGGAGGGCCAGCCGCTCGATGTGCCCGAGACAGCCGACGAGGAGCGCGTCCGTCGCGACCTCGAGGAAGGTGGGGATGGCGCCCGCCCCGCAGCTACCGAGGAAGAAGAGCCCCAGCAGGAGCCCGCGGCGGTCTAGTCAGATCTGATGGCCCAGAAGGACCTGAAAAGCCGCATCGCCAGCGTGAAGAACATCGAGAAGATCACGCGCGCCATGGAGATGGTCGCGGCCGCCCGGCTTCGGCGTGCCGAGCAGCGCATCGAGCATCTTCGCCCGTACGCCGCCGCGATCCGGCGGATGACGCGGCAGGCGGCGGAGGCAGCGGAGCACATGCCGCGGCTGCCGATCCTCCAGCAGCACGAGCGCGAGGAAAACGTTGGACTCCTCCTCGTCACGGGCGATCGCGGTCTGGCCGGCGCCTTCAACTCGCAGATCCTGCGCGCAGGGCTGCGTGCCGCCAACGAACTGCAACACGACGGTCAGTCGGTGAAGTGGTATGCGTCCGGCCGGCGTGGCGTCTCGTCGCTCACGTTTCGCAGCCTCGACCTCGTCGGGAGTTACGTCGGCTTCACCGACCGCCCGGCATATGCGAACGCACGCGAGATCGCCGGGGAGCTGATGAGCGCGTACATCGACAACGAACTGGACCGCGTCGACATCTTCTACAACGGCTACATCTCGCCCCTGACCCAAGAGGTGCGCCGCGAGACCCTGCTTCCCCTCCAGGAGGCAAGCATCCTGGAGGAGGGGGACGAAGACGACTCGTCCGCCGACCAGCCGGAGCACCCCGCGCTGGTCGAGTACGAGCCCGAGCCGGAGGAGATCCTCCGCCGCCTGATTCCCGACTACGTGGAGATTTCGGTGTTCCGGGCGCTGCTCGAGTCAACAGCCTCCGAGCACGGAGCGCGCATGACCGCGATGCGGAACGCCTCGGAGAACGCAGGAGAACTGATCGAGAGCTTGACGCTCCAGGCGAACCGCGCCAGGCAGGCCGAGATCACCCAGGAGATCATGGAAGTCGTCGCAGGCGCGGAAGCGCTCGGATAGAGAGGACGATCAATGGAAGCCGCAACCCAGACGAGAAACGTAGGAAGAATCGAGGAGATCCAGGGCGTGGTGATCGAGGCCGTCTTCCCGGACGAGCTGCCCGAGATCAACCACGCGATCACCGTCGACCGGGGCGGTGACGGCGGCCTGCTCGTCTGCGAGGTCCAGCAGCACCTCGGCGACGAGCGCGTGCGCGCGGTCGCGATGGACACGACGGACGGGCTGGCACGGGGCACCGAGGTGGTCGACACGGGCGGGCCGATCACCGTGCCGGTTGGCCGCGCGACGCTCGGCCGCATCTTCAACTTGCTCGGTGACCCGATCGACCTTGGACCGCCCGTCGAGGTCGAGGAACGTTGGCCGATTCACCGCGACGCCCCCCCGGTCGAGAGCTTGATGCCCACGACCGAGATGCTCGAGACCGGGATCAAGGTCGTCGACCTGCTCGCGCCCTACGCGAAGGGCGGCAAGGTCGGACTCTTCGGCGGCGCCGGTGTCGGCAAGACGGTGATCATCATGGAGCTGATCAACAACATCGCCAAGCAGCACGGCGGCCTCTCCGCGTTCTGCGGCGTCGGCGAGCGCACGCGCGAGGGCAACCAGCTATGGCTCGAGATGACCGAATCCGGCGTGCTCGACAAGACGATGCTCGTCTTCGGCCAGATGAACGAGCCCCCCGGGGCGCGCATGCGCGTGGCGCTCTCGGGCCTCACGATGGCGGAGTACTTCCGCGAAGAGGGCGGCCAGGACGTGCTGCTGTTCATCGACAATATCTTCCGCTTCGTCCAGGCCGGCTCCGAGGTCTCGGCATTGCTCGGCCGCATGCCGTCTCAGGTGGGCTACCAGCCGACGCTCGAGACCGAAATGGGCCAGCTCCAGGAGCGGATCACCTCGACGCGAAAGGGCTCGGTTACTTCGGTCCAGGCGATCTACGTGCCCGCGGACGACCTCACCGACCCCGCGCCGGCATCCGTGTTTGCACACCTGAACGCGACCACGGTGCTCTCACGGGCGATCTCGGAGAAGGGCATCTACCCGGCCGTCGACCCGCTCGACTCGACGTCCACGATCCTGAAGGAGGAAATCCTCGGACAGGAGCACTTCCAGGTGGCCAACGCCGTCAAAGAGATCCTCCAGCGCTACAAGGAGCTCCAGGACATCATCGCGATCCTCGGCATCGACGAGCTCTCCGACGAGGACAAGCTCACGGTCCAGCGGGCGCGGAAGATCGAGCGCTTCCTCTCGCAGCCGTTCTTCGTGGCGGAGGCGTTCACGGGGCGCTCAGGCGAGTACGTGCCGATTGCGGAGACGATCCGCGGCTTCAAGGAGATCATCGAGGGCCGCCACGACGACGTTCCCGAGCGGGCCTTCTTCATGAAGGGCTCGATCGACCAGATCGTCGAGGAGACGCAGCAGTAGTGGCGCACTCGGCCTTCGAGGTGGAAGTGCTCACGCCCGAGGGGCTCGTCTTCGGGGGAGAGGTCGAGATGGTGTCGACGCGGACCGAGGTGGGCGAGATCGGGGTGCTCGCGAACCATGCCCCGCTGCTTGCGTTGCTCGCGCCGGCCGAGCTGCGGCTGCACCTCAGCGAGAGCGAAGTGCAGCGCTACGCGCAGGCCGAGGGCTACCTCCAGGTCCACTCGAACCGCGCGCTCGTGCTCGTGGAGGAGTGCATCGAGCCGGAGCGCATCGATGTCGCCACCCAGCGCGAGCGGCTCCAGAAGGCCGACGCGGTGATCTCGGAGGCAGGCGGGCGGTTCCAGCAGGACGAGCCCGAGCCCACGGCGCGCCTCCATCAGGCAATTCGCGACAAGCGCCGCGCCGAGACGTTCCTGCGCGTCGCCGCCGCGGAATAGCTCCGCCGCCGCGAGGGCCCCGGAGCCGACGGCGATTTGAAGCCCCGGTCCGGGCGTGAAGAGATCGTTCGATGTCTAAAGACCCGCTGGACGGCACGAAAAACGAACGAAATAGCGATCAAAGCCGTCAGCGCAAAACGATTGGGAGTTTTGAGATCCGCGGTGTCTGGTATCCCGCCGCTCGAGGGTCTGAGTCCCCCTCGATGCAAGTGCGCGCGCCGGAAGCGCGACGCAGGGTTCGGCAGGATGCCTCCCATCAGGGGCACTCGATTTGGCAAGGAGCAGGACCGAGGCAAAACGGGCACACCGTCGCTCTGCGGCACTCGCTGCGTTCCTGCTGACCGTCTCGTGCATGTGCGTCGCTTCCGGGCCAGTGTGGGCAGCCGCGTTGCCCGTTGGCTCGGTCGGCGAGGTTGTCGGCCAGACCGACGCCGGTGCAACCGCCGCCTCCGACAGCACGAGCTCGGGCACCTCCACGCCTGTCGCTCCGACTGCCGACGTCAGCGCGCCCGCGCCGAAGGCCGCTGAGCAGGTCTCGCCCCAGGCCGACGTAAGTCCCTCGACCGAGGTCACTCCCGTGCTCCAGGCCGAGCCGGACACATCCGCGGCGTCGGGCGCCGCAAGCTCCGGCGCTACCGCGGACCCGCCGACCGCGACGAAGGACACGGTCGCCAGCGGCAGCACGATCGACGCCACGCCGCCCATGCCGGCCCCGGCGGACGCTGCGCCGAACGCCGACACCTTGAGCACGAGCGCTGTTGGCTCCGTGCCGGGTGCCAGCGAGCCGCCGCCTGGGAACGCCACGTCGCCCGCAGAGGTTCTCCCGGCCACTACGGTTCCGAGCGTCAACCAGACGGTTGGGGCGGTTGCTCCCATTGTCGGCGACGGACCGACCCCGCCGGGCCCCACGGCCCTCGTCGGCCCGACGCTCGACCAGGCGGTGTCGACCGGCGCCGAGACGATCGCCCCGATCCTGGGCGACGCCCCGACCCCGCCGGGCCCCACGGCCCTCGTCGGCCCGACGCTCGACCAGGCGGTGTCGACCGGCGCCGAGACGATCGACCCGATCCTGGGCGACACCCCGACCCCGCCGGGCCCCACGG
>JBKOZI010000146.1:0-23144 GCA_046725795.1 Actinomycetota bacterium | reverse complement strand
GCTCGTGGTATGCCTGGCGGGTGACGGCAGCCTCGTCATGACGTGCCAGGAATTGGCGACCGCCGTCGAACACGGCATCGACGTGAAGGTGTTCATCATGAACAACGGCTACCTGGGCATGGTCCGCCAGTGGCAGGAGCTGTTCTGGGACAAGCGGTACTCGGCCGTCGACATGGGCTCCAGCCCGGATTGGGTAAAGCTCGCCGACGCGTTCGGCGCGACGGGCATGCGGGTCGACGCGGACGACGAGGTCGAGGACGCGATGCGCCAGGCGATCCAGACCGAGGGCCCGGTCGTGCTGGACGTGCGCGTGCGCCGCGAGGAGAACTGCTACCCGATGATCCCGGCGGGCGCCGCCGCCAGGGACATGGTGGGCTGATCATGGGTGAGCCGGGAACAAAGGAAATCCTTCGCCTCGAAGATCTCGAGGCCGCGGGCAACATCCACACGGGGCGGAAGCACGTGCTGTCCGTGCTGGTGGAGAACAAGGCAGGAGTCCTGACTCGCGTCGCGGGCCTGTTCGCGCGGCGCGGCTTCAACATCGACACGCTCGCCGTCGGCCCGACCGAGGACGAGTCCGTGTCGCGCATGACGATCGTGCTCGACGGTGCCGCGCATCCGATCGACCAGGTCACGAAACAGCTTCACAAGCTCGTCAACGTGATCAAGATCCGGGATCTCGAGCCGAGGGAGACGCTCGCGCGCGAGATGGCGCTCTTCAAGGTGTCAGCCGACGGTCAGGCGCGTGGGGAGATCATGCAGCTCGCTGAGATCTTCCGGGCGCGGATCATCGACGTGTCGGGGCGCACGGTCACGATCGAGGTGACCGGCACAGCGGACAAGATCGAGGCGTTCGAGGAGATGATCCGGCCGTTCGGTCTCGTCGAGATGGTCCGGACGGGCGAGATCGCGATCGCGAGGGGCAAGAGCCAGACCTGAGGAAGGGCCACTAGTGTCCGTCGCTCCCCGCGCGTGCGTTGCCGAGGCGCTCGTGCGTGCGGCGACCCTGCGACGCGGCACCGTCGCGAGCGTGACGGTGGACGTCGACCCGCGGACCGACGTCGCCGCGTGCGTGTTCGCAAGCCGGGGCGCGGAGGAGCGCTACTTCGTCTGGGAGCAGGCTGAGCGCGACCGCTTTGCGATCGGCGCGCTCGGCGCGGCGGTGACGATCGACAGCGCGCCGGGGCCCGACCGGTTCGCCTCTGCCTCGGAGCAGGCGGCCGACGTCCTGCGCGACGCGGTGATCGAGGCCGATCTCTCCCGCCCGGCCGCCGGGCCGCTGTGGGTGGGGGGCTTCTCGTTTGCGGCGGACGGCGGCCGCACCCCCGAATGGCGCTCGTATCCAGCGGGGCTGCTCGTGCTGCCCGAGCTGACGCTCGTCCGCCGTGGTGAGGAGGTCGCCGCGACAGCCACCACCGTCTGCCGTCCAGGGGACGACGCCGACGTGCTCGCCGAGCGGTTGCTCGCACGGATCGCCGCACTGCGGCACGACCCGATCCCGCTCGTGGATCCCGATCCTATGGGCGGTTACGAGCTCAAGAGCACACGGCCGCCCGAGGAGTTCGAGCAGGCGGTCGCCGAGGCGGCTCGAGCGGTCGCAGCCGGAGAAGTGCGGAAATTGGTCCTCGCGCGGGAGGTAACGGTTTCGGCCGGCTCGCCATTCAAGCCGGCAGCCGTCTTCGACGGTCTTCGAACGGCGTACCCGAGCTGCTACTGCTTCTGCGTCGGGACACCGGAGGCGGCTTTCGTCGGAGCCAGCCCGGAACTGCTCGTGCGGCGCTCCGGTGCGGTCGTGAGCACGGTCGCGCTCGCCGGCTCGACCCGTCGAAGCGCCGACCCCGCCGTGGACGACCATCTGGGCGAGCGGCTGCTGCACAGCGCCAAGGACCTCACCGAGCACCGCAGCGTCGTGCGCACGATCGAGCGTTCGCTGGAGCCGCACTCGGTATGGGTCACCGCGGCCGACGAGCCCTCGCTGGTCAAGGTGGCGAACATCCAGCACCTGGCGACGCCGATCCGGGCGCAGCTCGCCGAGCCCCGAAGCGCGATCCAGCTCGCGGGGGCCCTGCACCCGACGTCCGCGGTGGGCGGCGAGCCCTGGGCGCGGGCACGCGAGCTTCTGCCGGGCCTCGAGCGGCTCGATCGCGGCTGGTATGCGGGGCCGGTCGGATGGATGGACGCAACCGAGGACGGCGAGCACTGCGTCGCACTCCGCTGCGCCCTCCTGAGCGGGAGCGTCGCACACTGCTATGCGGGCGCCGGCATCGTCGCCGACTCGGACCCGGAGGCCGAGCTGGCCGAGACCGAGGTCAAGCTGCAGGCGGTCCTGCCGGCGCTTACCGGGAGCTGAGGCCCTCAAGCGGGCCGCCCTTCCCGGTAGCTTTCCCTGCGGCCGTGACGACTCAGCGCGCATACCTGCCTGCTGTGCGACTGAGTTCCGGCGCCGCCGTGGAGGCGCTCTGGATGGCGGGCGTGGCCGGCTCCCTCGCGGCGTTGCTCTGCTGGGCGGCACCGCCCGGCACCGACTTCGCGGCCCACGTCTACCAGCGCGACGTGTTCATGGACCATGGCTTCCAGCTGTGGAACAACCTCTGGTATTCGGGCCACTACAGCTTCGTCACGTACAGCCTGCTGTACTACCCGCTCTCCGCCGTGTTCGGGATCCGCTTGCTTGCGGTGGCGACGATCGCGATCGGGACGTTCGCGTACGTCACGGTCATCCAGCGCGAGTGGGGAACCGCGTCGCGCTGGTCGAGCGCAGCATTCGCGGTCGTGTGGGGAGCATTCGTGCTCACCGGAGCCTTTCCGTTCGCGCTCGGCCTGGCGCTCGCGCTGCTGGCCATATCGGCGCTCCAAACCGGCTCACGTGGATTGTTCGCGCTCTGGTCCGCGCTCAGCCTTGCGGCCAGCCCGCTCGCCTTTTTGATCCTCGCCATCCTGCTGGCCGGAGTCGCGTTCTCGGGGCGCGGAGGGGGGAAGCGGCTGCTCCTGCCGGCCCTGACGCTTCTCACGCTTGGCGCCACCGAGCTCATTCTGTGGCGCCTGTTCCCAAGCGGCGGCCGTTATCCGTTCTCTCTACGCGAGCTCACCTGGGCGCTGGGCTTTTGCGTGTCCATCGTTCTTCTGACACGACATGTCGAGCGGGCGCGAGCCCTGCACTTCATCTTCCTGGCCTACGGCGCGGCTTGCCTCGCCGCCTTCATCGTGCCCTCCGCCGTGGGGCAGAACATGGATCGCGTCCGATTCGTCGCGATCCCGGTCACGGTGCTCGTGCTCTCCCTGCGGCGCTGGCGACCGCTGGCGGTAAGCGCCGTGCTGTTGCCCGTGGCCGTCATGTGGAACGTTTCGCCGCTTGCCAAGAGCTTTGTGAACGGCATCGACGACCCGGCCGCACATCAGTCGTACTGGGAGCCTGCGATTGGCTTTCTCAAGGCGAACCTCACGCCCTCGTACCGCGTCGAGGTCGTGGGCACCGGCAGGCATTGGGAGGCCGTTTACCTGCCCCGGGCCGGAATCCCGCTGACGCGCGGCTGGTTCCGCCAGGATGACTTTCCTCAGAACAAAGCTCTCTACGGCCGGCTCACGTCGGCCAGATATCTGCGATGGCTGCGCTCGCTCGGGGTTCGATATGTGGTGCTGACGAGCTCGGCGCCGGATTACTCCGCCCGCCGTGAGGCGGCGCTGATTCGCAGCGGGCACTCGGGTCTGCAGCCGGTCCTCGCGATGCGCCACCTGACCGTGTTGAGCGTCCCCGAGCCCGCACGACTCGTCAGCGGGCCGGGCCCAGCCCGGGTGCTCAAGCTGTCCGAGGGCCGCCTGGTGCTGCGCCTTCGCGCATCCGGCACCTACAGGCTGGCGGTCCGCTACTCGCCCTACTGGCGGACCTCGTCGGGCTGCGTCGGGCGTGGAAGAGACGGGATGACCCGGCTCAGCGCCACGCATTCGGGTGTGTTCACGCTCGACTTCGATGTGGACGCCCAGCGTGCGCTCAAGGCGCTTGGCGGAGACACGGGCAGTTCCTGCGGTCGCGCCCTTTCTACCTGAGCGCTCGCGCTTGTTCCAGGTCGCGGAAGAGCGCCTCCCATCGCGAGCCGATTGCGGCGGGGGTGTAGTCACGGGCGGTCTCGACCGCAGCGGCGGCACAGCGGCGGCGCAGGTCCTCGTCCTCGATCAGCTCGACGACGCCCGCCGCCAGCGCCTCCACGTCACGGGGCGGCACGAGGATTCCGTTCCGGTGGTCCTCGATCACGTCCGCAGGGCCCGTGGGGCAGTCGAAGCTCACGATGCCCATGCCCTTGCTCATCGCCTCCAGCAGGACGAGCGGCAGGCCTTCGAAACGGGAGCTAAGCACGAAAATCGACGCGCTCGCGATCTCCGCACCAAAGTCGGCCGTGGGCTCATGCAGATGGACTGCGTCCTCGAGCCCGCACTCGCGGATCATCGACTCGAGGTCCGGGCGCATGGGACCCTCGCCGCAGATCCGCAGCTGCCAGTCCGGGTGCTGCGCCGTCACGTGTCCGAAGGCCTCGATCAGGAGGTCGTATCCCTTCTGCCGCGTGAGGCGCCCGGCGGCGAGGATGGTCTTGGCGTCGAGATCGGCGTTCGCCCCGCTTATCTCCCGGACCGAGTTGGGGATGCGGACGAGCCGTACGCGTCCCTTTAGGTGGCGCTCGTAGACCTCAAGGTCTCCCTCGGTCAACACGGTCAGCACGTCGAGCCGCGGATAGGCCTTCGGCATCGCCTTCCGGAGCTTGGGCGGATGGTGGCGCAGATGCATGTGCTCCTGGCCGATCGTGATGATTCCCGGTAGCGCAAGCTCGGTGATGAGCAGGTTGAAGCCGGGCCGCGTGCCGATCAGGAAGCCCGCGCGTCCTCGCAGCGCACGCACGAGCATGAGGTCGACCCACAGGCTGAAACCGCGCGCGGCGCGATCGTGTGGATTGATGAAGACGCTCGGGACCCGCCGCAAGATGCCCCGCACCAGCCGCATGCCCCAGGGTCCCGCTCCCGGCCGCCGATCGTCGAGCGTGACGACCTTCACCCCGGGAGGAAAGTCTCCGAAGAACGGCTTGTCGCGAATGCGTCCCCGGCCGATGCTGATGATCTCGATCTCGTAGCGACCGGCCAGGTAGCCGGCGAGATTCAGCGTGGTGCGGATCGTGCCGCCCATGCCCCACGCGGTCGTGAGCAGGATGAATAGCCGGCGATCTGCGCCCGCCGCCTCCTCGGGCCGCGGCCGGGCACGGACGTATCGCAGCAGCGCCCCGCGGATCGGGCGCGCCACCGCCCGCTTGACGCGCCACCGCCAGACCCGGAACCTGGATGGGGTCACGCGGAAAACACGCGGTCCACGACGCGCGCCGCGGCCTGACCGTCGTCGAGCTCGCAGAAAGTCGACACGAACTCGCTGTAGCGCTCCGCGTACTGCGACTGAATGCTCTCGACGTCGTTCAGGGCCGAGGCGAGCTCGTCCGTCGTGCGCAGCAGCGGACCGGGGGCCTTCTCTGCGAAGTCGAAGTAGAAGCCGCGGATCTGATCCTGGTACGCATCGAGGTCGTAGGTGAAGAAGAGCATCGGGCGCCGCGTGTTGCCGAAGTCGAACATGACCGACGAGTAGTCCGTGACGAGCACGTCCGCGGCGAGGAGCAGCTCGGTGCCGTCCGGATATGCCGACACGTCACGGACGAAGCCGTTCGCGGTCGCCGGCACCACGTCGTGGACGTAGTGGTGCTTTCGGAAGAGCAGGACGGAGTCGCGTCCGATCGCCTCGTGTAGCCGATCGAGGTCGAGCCGCAGGTCGAGGCGGTACCGGCCCCGGCTGTCGACGACGTTGTCGCGAAAGGTGGGCGCGTAGAGGATCACGCGCGCGCCGGCCGGCAGGGCGAGCCGCTCACGCAGACGCTTCGTGGCGGCGTCGCGGTCCGGACCGGCCAGCACGTCGTCACGCGGATACCCGGTCTCCAGCAGCTCGCCCTCGACCGCGTACGCCCGCCGCAGGATCGGCGTCGAGAACCGGTTGGGCGACACGAGGTACTGCCAGTTCGCGGCCTGCTCGCTCCAGCGCCGTTTCGCCCTGCGAATGTTCCTGCGGTTCTCCGGAACGTCCAGGCCGAGCCGCTTCAGCGGTGTGCCGTGCCATGTCTGCAGGCACACCTGATCCGGCCGCCGCATGAACCACTCGGGGAAGTGGTCGTTCGAGACCACGAAGCGGGCGCGAGCGAGTGCTTCGTAGTACTCCTGGCTTCTGTGTCGCACGACCTTCGCGCTCGGCGGCACGCGGCACATCCCGTCCCGCACGACCCACAGATGCTCGAGCGTTGCTCCACGTCGAACGAGCTCCTCGTGTATGGCGCGCGGACTATCGGAGTACTGGCGGCCGCTGAAGCTGGCGTACACGACCGTGTCGCGCAGCGTCTCGCCGCGACACCGGGCGTATGCGGTCTCGCGCAGCCGGCGCTGTTGAAACAAGCCGCGCTCGTGGGTGTCGAGGTCACGTTGGGCGAAAAGCACGGCGTGCTGCTCGGGCGTCATCCCCAGCACGAAGGGCTTGTGCCCGACGACGGCTTGAAGCGGAAGGTGCCCGTAGAGCTCCTGAGCCAACACGAGCGGCACCATCGACTCTCCCACGGCTCGCGCGTAGATTTCCCAGGTCCCTTCTCGCAGCGGCAGCTCCCCCGCCAGGGTCGAGACACGCCCGGGTGTCGGCTTCGCCTCGAAGCGGCCCGACCCGGTGTCTAGATCGAATGGAAACGCATGCTCCTCGAGACGGCCCGGGCTGTGCAGGACGAGCTCGTAGCGCTTGTGCGGGTCGCCAACCTTTCCGCGCAGCTCCAGCTCGCCGCCTTCGGTCCAGCGGGCGTCCGTGATCACCGGGTGGGGCCGGCGCGCCACCAGCGCAGCCTCGCCGCGCTGCGTCCGAAAAAGCGAGAACTCGCGGTCCTCGTGCGACCAGAGGGCTTCCGGCACGTCGTCTGCCAGCGTCACCCGCAGCCGGCGCCCATCGTGCATGTACAGGTCCCAGACGGCTTCGGCGTCACGCTCGGTTTCGGCGCCCAACTGTCCATCGAGGTCCGCCAGCGGAACCCGTACGTCGAATGCGGCGGGGGATCGTCCCTCTTCCACCGTCACCGGGTATTCGAGCCTCCCGGAGGCCCCCGGGCGCACGAGTCGAAGCGCGAGCTTTACGCCTGCCGGCGCACGCACCTCCCCCGAGAGCTCGGCGACGCCGTCGCTGAGGCGGTGGCTCAGAATCCTCGCCCAGCGATCTCGTACCTCGACGTCGATCTCGCCGTCTTCTGTGGGCGTAGCCTTGACCAGCACCCCTCCGGACATGGGCCGGTCGACCGCCCGCACCGGACGTGTGCCGTCGAGCCGGAACTTGACGCTTCGCCGTGTCAGATCGCCGGCGCGAACCGTGACGTAAAGCTGCCACGTTCCCGGACGCCAGCGGCCCAGCCTCCGGAGCCTGCGTGGATTCAGAGCGGCGGCGAAGCCCGACCATTCCAAATCGCACAGCGCCTGGCGCGACGAGGCCGTCGCGTCCGGGCGATGCGCGGGGACGGTTTTCAGCCGGACAGCGGACACTCTCTGCCGGATGGCACGGAGGGGACCTTCACGAAGCAACGTGACCGTGACGCGCTGCGAGTCGGGGTGAGGCGCGCCGATGCCGCTGATGAACATGTACCCCTCGACGACGAGTTTGTCGCCATCCCAGCGCAAGGTGTCCACATAGGGCCTGGCGGGGAGCTCCTTGTCGAGCCGGTAGACCGATTTCGGGATGCGCAGGCCGTCATCGGTTCGATACGGGTAGTCGCCGTACCAGTGGCGGCCGACCCGAACGGGAGGTGTGTCGCGAAGCTTCTCGCGGTGGAAATACAGCACTTCGACGAGCTCGGGCATCAGCCGGCGCCGGACGAGATGCCATTTCAGGCGGTTGATCGCGACCAGCTCGTCGAACACGTGTCGACCGGCACCGTCGAGGAAGGCGTTCACCCGATCCAGGAACAGGGCGCGGAACTCGTCGTCCGCGCCGTCGAGCACGTCGAGGAAGTACATGAGGTCCGCGCCCACGACGCTCTGCTCGTACCAGCGCCTGGCCTTGCGAGGCCCGTTCCGGGCGAGATAGTCCCGCACATGGGTGATCGCCGCGATACGGTCGAGCAGCACGCTCTGCTCCATCCGCCGCTGCGTGATCGACTGGGCCGTGAGATCGATGCCCTCGCGAATGCGGTAGAGGTAGACCGGCTCGGCGATCACATCGACGGAGCGCGCGGCGAACTGGGCGGGAAGCACGACGGGGATGTCCTCGTGCGCCACGCCCTCCGGGAACCGAAGGCCCTGCGCGTCCCAGAACGACCGTCGCCAGAGCTTGTTCGGAACGATCCGGTCTGCCAGCAGCGGCCGGAACTTCGTGATGTGCGTCTTCGGCCGCGTCTTCTGGAAGACCCTGGCGAGGAAGCGAGCCTGGTTCGTGCCGATGCTCGTGAGCCGGTGCACGTTCCCGGTCGCGAAGTCCGAGCCGGTCTTCTCGAGCGAACCGAGCAGCAGCTCGTACGCGTTGCGCGGGAGCACGTCGTCGCTGTCCACGAACGCCAGGAACTCGCCCGTGGCGGCGTCGGCGCCGGTGTTGCGCGCATTTCCGAGCCCGCCGTTGGGCTGGCTCAGCAGACGGAACCGAGGATCGGCGACGGCGAACTCCTCCGCGATCGCGGCGCTGCCGTCCGTCGAGCCGTCGTCCACCATGATCACCTCGAGGTCGCCGGCCGTCTGTCGCGCGACTGACTCGAGACAGGTCCGGAGATACGGCTCGACGTTGTGGATGGGGATGACGACGCTGATCAGCGACATGCCGAAACTCTAGTAGCCAGTTTCGGGACGCCGGCCCTGAAACGGCGAGGGTCGGGCGTCGCCAGGGGACGAGATGTGGGCAGGCAAGGGGGACAAAGTGCAGTCTCGGCCATGAATCACCGACGCGGTTGCATTTGACCATCTATGACGGGGTCAACTGCGATCAAGCTCTGAGGGGCCTGACGAATCTGCACTTGACCACCCTCGGCCCCGGCCCTTTAGTGCGGGTTTTTGGCGACCCCATGAGCCAGGCCGTCGGGTTCCTATCCGCGGCCCTTCAACCGGATCGGCGCAGCGAGCCTGCCGCACGCCGCAGACGTCGCCGGTAGCGCTCGGGCACGCGGCGGGCAAGACGAACGCGAAGGTTGGGGGGCGGCGGCGGGCGACGAGCGGCCGCACGCCGTGGCTTGACGGCCGTTGCTGACGACTGCGCGATCGCCTCCGCCTCGTTGTAGAGCGCGACGTACGCGCCGCGCACGGCGTCCAGCTCGGTATGGACAACGGTGATGTCGCCGTCCGGCTCGGCAAGCTGCTGGAGACGTTGCCAGACGTCATCGGCCATGTCCCGTACTGCGGCAGGCACATCCAGCTCATCCCAGCGGACCCGGCTGCGGTGCAGCGCGGGGTCGACAAACTCGCCCACCTGCGCAAGGCGCTCCGGGTCCAGACTGGAGAGCAGGGGGAGGTCGAGGACCTCGCCGATCCGTCCGACCTCGTCGAGCCAGCCCGCAAGCAGGTTCTCGTAGCGAACGAACACGCGACGTGTGCCCCGTGTCGCGCGCTCGGTCTCGAGCATCACGTTGAGCCAGGACGCCGCACGGCTTGCGTCGGTCTGCCAGGTGCCGTACCAATTGCGCGCGCTGGCCACGATCTCGGCTGGATGACGCAGCATCGTGATGGACGAGCGCGGGACGCCCAGCTCGGCCGATGAAGCCGTCCACAGCGGCAGGAACCAGCCGATCCGCGGATCCTTGACGACCACCGCATCGGCCTCGCCGAACTGCGCCGCGAGCCAGTCGCGCAGCTCTCCCTGGATCGCCGGCTCCTCCGACACCCGACCGGTGATCTCCCACGCGGCAGGCCGCGCGTCGAAGACCGTCACCCGATGCCGACGCATCAACCGACGATGAAACTCCACCACCCACTGCGGCTCGCCGAAGCCACGCGGGTTGGTCTCGTCGGCCTTGATCTCGGGTTGCGGAATGTGAAACCCGATCTGCCCCAGAATGCCGGTGATCAGGCTCGTACCACTGCGACCCACGCCGAGGACCAGGACGAGTCGGCGCGCGTCCGCCGTGCTCATGGGGCGACCGCCGTCGCCGCCTGCCCTGCGGCCTCACGCTCGCCCAGCCAGACCCTCCGCACCACACGCTCCGCAGCGCGGCCGTCGTCCAGAGCGCAGAACCGGGCGCGAAACGACGCTCGCGCGGCGCGCGCCCCTTCCCCCGAGAACGACCCCGAGTGAAACGCGTCGATCAGCTCTCGCTCCGTCCTGGTCACGACGCCGGGGGCTTCCGCCATGAGGTCGAAGTACGTCCCCCGCCTGGCCCGGTACTCCTCCCAATCGGGGGCATGGATCACGATCGGGCGGTCCAGCACCGCGTAGTCGAACATGATCGAGGAGTAGTCGGTCACGAGCACGTCCGCGGCCAGGCACAGCTCCTCGACGGATGGATGCTCGGCCACGTCACGCACCCGGCCCTCCTGATGGAGCGCGCGCAGCTGCGGGTCGGCCCCGTGCAGGTAGTGCAGGCGCGCCATCACGACGTACTCGGACCCAAGGCCGTCCGCAACGGCTGCAAGGTCCAGAGCCGGAACGTACTCCGGCTGGTATTCCCGGTGAGTTGGCGCGTACAGGACGACCTGCTGGTCCGGCCGGATGCCCAGCTCCGCCCGGATGCGGGAAACGTCTTCCTCGCCGGAGGTCACGAGCACGTCGTTACGCGGGTATCCGACCTCGAGCGACTCGTAGCGCGTCGGGAACGCGCGCTCCCAGGCGATCGTCGTAAATGCGTTCTGGGAGACGCTGTAGTCCCATCTCGAGCAGCGACGCAGCAGCCCCGCGAAACCGATGCGGGAGTCCGCGCCCGGGGTGTCCAGCAGGTCGAGGCCCATGCGCTTGAGCGGTGTGCCGTGGTGCGTCATCACGTGCGTCGTGCCCGCTCGCTTGACGAGGTGATTCGGAAAGTTGACGTTGTTCACGAAGTAGCCGGCCCTGGCGATCAGGTCGTAGTACTCGCGCGTCCCAGCAGTTACGAACTCGACTCCGGCCGGCATCGTGTCCGCCGCCTCGGGGCTGACCACCCAGACCCCACGCATGCCCGGCACGATTTCGCGTGCCTTCTCGTAGATCGCCCGGGGGTTGCAGGAGTAGCCGCGGTACCAGTATGCAGCGAAGACGGCGAGGTCGGGATCGACCGGCTCGCGAAGACGCCTGCGGTAGTAGCGGTCGAGCTCGTTGCCCGCGGTCCGATGCCTGCGCCACCGTCTCAGGATCGCGCGCCCCGCGCGACGGGCAAACGCACGCCGCCGCCCATACCACCGCTCCACCAGGCGAAAGGCGCGATAGCTGCCGCGCGCCACCAGCCGCTCCTGCAACGACGCCGCGTCGTGCCCGTGACGGCGGTAGCTCTCGGACATCCGCCGGAAGAACTCCTTCTGCCGGCGCTCGGGCAGACGCTTCAGGATGGAGAGCTGGTGGCGGAGCATTGCCGGAAGCACCAGCGGGCGACGATCGCGAGCTGGAGCGTGTGACTGCGCGAACGCGAACACCGCCTCGTACTGGCTGAATACGTCGAAAGGAGAGGTCTCCACGTAGCTGTCACCCACGGCGTTCGGCGGCGTGCGGCGAACGTAGGCTTCGACCGGGGTGGCGGCAATCCGGTCGGAAACCAGCAACGCCGGCCACGTGATGGTCAGCTCGCTCTGTCCGGCGTTTCCGAAGCGCAGCCCGAGGTCGCGCAGGAACTCGCGCCTGAACAACTTGTTCCAGACGTTTGGCGCCGTGTCCGCGATCGCGGGTCTTTGATCGAGCGTCACGACACCCTCGCGAGCGAGATTCGCAAGCAGCTCGCGGTGCGGGCCCGCCCGGCTCTCGCCGATCGCGTTGCGCCGCGCGTGATGCACGAGCAACACGTCGGGGTTGGTCTCGTCCAGCCGCCGCTCGATCGCGGCGAGCGATCCGGGTGACAGCAGGTCTGTTGCCTGCACGAACCAGACGTAATCCCCTTCGACCATCTCGAGTGCGAGATTGCGCGCCTCGCCGGGGCCCACCGGCCTCGGCAGGTGGCGTACGCGGATGCGGGGATCCCGTTCCGCGAGCTGATCCAGCAGTGCGGGGCCGTGGTCGGGCGAAGCGTCGTCGATCGCGACGATCTCCGCGTCGGCGGGATCCTGATCGAGAATCGACGCCGCGAGCTGCTCGAGATAGCCCTGCTCGCGATGGACGACGAGGACGAAGCTCAGCCTGGGCATGGCCGATGTACCACCGCGGAGCCGCAGCGGTTCCGGGTGGAGGCATCCACTGACATCGCGTGTCAAGCTACTCGATGATGCAAGCGACGGAGCGCAGGCGGGTCTTCGTCGAGAGCCCGGAGCTCTGCGGGCACCGAGGAAGCGGCAGGGGAGTCGTAAACGGTCACGCGGAGAACTCGCTCGGATCGCACCGGGCAGCGGTCCAGGCGGGGCTGCGCTGGGTCGAGGTCGACGCGCGCGTGACCGCGGACGGCGTCCTCGTGGCGCGGCACGATCCGGTCGTCGACGACGGCCGCTTCATCATCGAGCTGACGGCCGCGGAGACGGATGAAGTGGGCCTGATGCGGGTGGCCGACCTGTTCGAGGACCTTCCCTCGCACGTCGGGATCAACGTGGAGATCAAGACGTCGCTCGAGGACGCACTTCGTCCCCGTGAGGAGACGACCGCGGCACTGGTCGCCGATCTCGTCGTCAGCGAGAACGGACGTCGGCCCGTGCTCGTGAGCAGCTTCGACCCGGCTGCGTTCACGATCATGCGCGAGCAGGCGCCGGACGTGCCGGCCGGCCTCCTGACCTGGGGTGGCTTTCCGCTTCGAAAGGCGATTCCAGCCGCGGCCCACCTCGGCGCCGACGTGGTTGCGGTACAGGTCTCGTCGTTCATGCTGGAGCAGGCCGCTGCGCCACTCGTCGAGCGGGAGCCGTCGAACGCGGTCTGGGTGGCGCACGAGGCCGGCCTGCAGGTGGTGGCCTGGTGCCCGCGCCCCGCGGAGGGCGACCAGCTGATCGCGGCCGGAGTCGACTGCCTGATCGTGGACGACGTCCCGGGGGCCGTGGCACATTATCGCGGCGCCTCGAGCGGCGGCTGAAGCGTCAGGCCGCGATCGCCGCTGCGACCCGCTCGAACACCTGACGGTGGAGCTCGACGTTGCGGGGCCGGTCGAGCACCACCTCGACCAAACCCGGCCCCTCGAGCGCAGCGTCGAGCTCGCCGTGCGAAGACACGCGTGTGAACCGCAAGTCGTAGAGCGCCGCGACGCTCTGCAGGTCCAGGCCGGCCGGCGTCCCGAAGAGCTCCTCGTAACCCTCGCGATAACGCGCTACCGGCAGGAAGTCGAAGATCCCGCCGCCGCCGTTGTTCAACACGACAAACGTCGCTTCCACGCCCAGGCGCGTGCGCGCGAGAAGCCCGTTCATGTCGTGATAGAGCGCGAGGTCCCCGAGCAGCACGACGGTCCGCCCGGGGGCGACGGCGGCCGCACCGAGGCCGGACGAGACGATTCCGTCGATCCCGTTCGCGCCACGGTTGGCGAGGAACCGGAGTGGCCGGTCGACCGCGGGCAGGAAGCTTTCCAGGTCCCGCACAGGCATGCTCGAGGCGACGAAGACGGTGCTGAGCGGCGGTAAAAGGGTGGCGAGCTCGCGGTGCACGCGGGGTTCGAAGGGCTCCTCACCGAGGCCGTCGAGGAACGTGTCGATTGCATCCGCGGCGAAACGCTCCGCGCTGCGCCAGGACTCCAGCCATTCCTGATCGGTGCGTGGCCCCATCTCCTCCGCGAAGGACTCGAAGAGCAACCCGGGATCGGCGCGAGCGATCAGATCCGCACTCGAGGTCGGCTCGTGCCAGGCGTCGGTCGGGTCGACCACGATTTGCCGGCATTGACGATTGCGCGTCAGCCACAGGCGGACTGCCTTCGACGTCACCATGTCGCCGACCCGCACGACCAGCTCCGGCACCAGCCGGTCCGGCAGCGCGCGGAAGATCGCGTCGTAGTGAGCGACGACGTTCTCGAGGCTGTGCGTGCCGGCCCGGAGTTGCGAGGTCGGCTCGGGCAGGACCGGGAAGCCACACGCGTCGGACAGCGCCGTGACCGCCTCTCCGATCGCCGGGTCACGCTGACGTCCCGCGAGGATCACGCCGCGCCGGGCTCCCGAGATCAGCTCGGCGAAGTTGGACACGAGCTCGTTGCCCGGCACGTTTACGGGCCGGCCCACCTTTGTGATCGGCAGCCCATCGGACCGCCCTTCGCGGGCGAGCGCCGACTCGGCGGGCACGTCGCCCTCGATCTCCTCCGGCGCGAGCGGCTCGGTGAGCGGGACGTTCAGGTGGACCGGGCCCGGCGGTGACCCGAGCGCCTCGGCGACCGCCCGGGCCGCCGTCGACCTGAAGTGAAGGAGACCGTCGTCGGTCGCCTCGTGGACGCCGACTTCGGAGAACCAGCGCACGGCGGACCCGAAAAGCTTGATTTGATCGATCGTCTGACCGGCGCCTCGATCGCGCAGCTCCGGTGGGCGGTCCGCCGTCATCACGATCAGCGGCGTCCGTGACTCCGATGCCTCCGCGAGGGCAGGGTGGAGGTTCGCCGCGGCCGTACCGGACGTCGTCAGGACAGCCACCGGTTGACCCGTCTGCTGAGCGATTCCAAGCGCGAAGAAGCCCGAGCAACGCTCGTCGATGTGGACCCATGACCGGATGCCGGGCTCCTTCCACAGCGCGAGTGCTAGCGGCGCGGAGCGCGAGCCGGGGGAGATGCAGGCGTGCCGCACCCCCGCGCGCGCCAGCTCGTCGGCGAGTGCCGAGGCGAGCGCCGTATTGCGGTTCGTCGGGTCCACCCAGGCAAACCTAGAGTGAGAGCCGGCGAAGCGCGTCCTCGTCCAGCTCGACGCCCAGCCCCGGTCCGTCGGGGACGCGCAGCATCGGGCCTTCGAGCGCAGCACCCGGGCCGATTGTCTCGGAGAACAGGAGGGACGTCGCGAGACCGTGGGCGAGCCCCGCATCGGGGATTGCCTGAGCGACATGGGCCGCGGCGGCGATGCCGACTGGCCCGTCCAGCGCGCTCGACACGTATACGGGCAGCTCGCGTGCAATCGCGACCGCCGGGGCCGGGCCGCCCACCTTGGCGAGCTTCACGGTCGCGTAGCGGCACACGTCCGCGAGTCCGCGCGCGTCCTCGGGCGTGACCACGCTCTCGTCCGCGGCCAGCGGCACCTCGGTTCGTGTGCGCAGCTCGCGCAGCTCCGCCGCGGTCGCCACCGGCTGCTCGGCAAGCTCGAGCCGGCCCATCGCGGCCAGACGCTCGGTCGCATCCTCGACGCTCCAGGCGCCGTTCGCGTCCACGCGGAGCTTCGCGTCGTTCGGCAGCGCCTGCCGCGCCGCCGAGACCTGCTCGACGTCGCCGTCCATGCCGACCTTCAGCTTGAAGGTCCTGAAGCCCCGCTCGGCCCACGCGACCGCCTCCCGTGCGACGTCGACCGGCGCGCCCGCCGACAGCGTCGCGTTGCACTCCACCGCCCGCACCGCCTCTGCCCCGAGTATCCGCCAGGCCGGCTCGCCGCTGATCTTGCCGGCAAGGTCGAGCAATGCGATCTCGATCGCGGCATGCGCCTCCGTGGAAGCGGAGGTCGGATTCTCCATGCCGCCGCCTGGCAGCGGACGGAAGGCCTTTAGGTTCTCGATGATCTTCGCGAGTGCGTCGCCGCCGCGAAGCGACAGCGCCGTTGTCTCACCCAGCCCCACGAAACCCTCTGCGTGAAGCCGCACGAGCACGAGGTCGCGCCGCCCGAGTTGCCCGCGCGCGGTCACGTACGGCTTCTTGAAGGGAAGCGCGTACGGCACGACCTCGAGGCGCTCGATCTCCACTACTCGAGGAGCAACCCGACCGAGACCAGCACCGAGAACGCGGCGAGCACGAGGCCGGCCTGGGCGAGCGCGCGGTTGAGCGACGGTCCATCGGTGCGCGTCGCGACCGTCCGCACCAGCCGCGGCGCGAAGCCGAACGACAGCCACATCAGCTGCAACGCCGGCTTCCCGCTCAGAATCGACACGACCGCGGTCCAGACGAACGGCACATAGACCATCGCCGCGAACAGCCGACGCGCCCGATGCCTGCCGAGCCGCACGGCCAGCGTGCGCTTGCCGGCGCGACGATCGGTCTCGATGTCGCGGATGTTGTTGACCATCAGGATCGCGGCCGCCAGGAGCCCGACCGGAACGGCCAGGCTGAAGGCGAGGCCGCGAAGCTCCTCGGTCTGCACGTAGTAGGAGCCGACGACCGCGACGATGCCGAAGAATCCGAAAACGAACAGCTCACCGAGACCTTCGTAGCCGTACGGGCGCGGGCCGCCCGTGTACAGCACGCCGGCCGCGATCGACGCCACGCCGACCACCAGCAACTGCCAGCCGGCGATCGCGATCAGGTATGCGCCTGCCGCCACCGCGATGCCGAATGCGAGCCAGGTCGCGACCAGCACCTTTCGAGGTGGCACGAGCCCGCCCGCCGTGACCCGCACCGGCCCGAGTCGCTCTTCCGTGTCGGCGCCCCGCCGCGCGTCCGAGTAGTCGTTCGAGAGGTTCGTCCCGATCTGGATGAAGACGCTTCCGATCAGCGCTGCCGCGAACGCCAGCGGCCTGAACTCACCCTCGGAGCCGGCCAGCGCCGTGCCCACGAGCACGGGCGCGATCGCCGCCGGCAGCGTTCGCGGGCGCGCCGCCATGAGCCAGATCCGCAGGGGCACGCCACCGGTGCCCGCGAGCGCGCGAGCGGACCCCGCGGTCAAGGCCTGCGGGGGAACTTCGAGAAGTCGGGCTCGCGCCCCTCCACGTAGGCGTCGCGGCCCTCCTGCCCCTCCTCGGTCATGTAGAAGAGCATGGTCGCGTCGCCGGCCAGCTGCTGGATGCCGGCGAGCCCGTCCGTGTCGGCGTTGAACGCGGCCTTCATCATTCGCAGGGCCACGGGTGAGCGCGCGAGCATCTCGCGGCACCACGCGACCGTCTCTTCCTCGAGCCGGTCGAGCGGGACGACCGTGTTGACCAGGCCCATCTCGAGCGCTTCCTGGGCGTCGTACTGGCGGCAGAGGTACCAGATCTCGCGCGCCTTCTTGTGCCCGACGATGCGCGCCAGATACCCGGCGCCGTAACCGCCGTCGAAGCTGCCGACCTTCGGGCCGGTCTGGCCGAAGCGGGCGTTGTCGGCCGCTATCGTCAGGTCGCACACGACGTGCAGTACGTGTCCTCCCCCGATCGCGTAGCCCGCCACCATCGCCACGACCGGCTTGGGCAGCCGCCGGATCTGGACCTGGAGGTCGAGCACGTTGAGGCGTCCGATGCCCTTGCGGGCGACCTCGTCGTCCCCGATGTAGCCGTCGTCGCCACGGATCCGTTGATCCCCGCCGGAGCAGAACGCCTCCGGTCCCTCGCCGGTGAGGACGATCACGCCGACGTCCGGATCGTCGCGTGCCTTGCCGAATGCGTCCTCGAGCTCGAACAGCGTCTGCGGCCGGAACGCGTTGCGGACCTCGGGTCGCGCGATCGTGATCTTGGCGATGCCCTCGGCGTCGCCCGCGCCGGTCTCATAGCGTATGTCGTTGTAGGTTCCCGCTGTGGTCCAACTGATTGACATGCTCGGCAAAGATAAACCGTGAGGATCGACGGCTGGCTATCGACCGCCGCGAAGGCGGTCCCCGACCACGTCGCGTTGATCGCGGGGGACGAGTCCTTTACCTACCGCCAGCTCGACCAGCGCGCTCAGGTCACGGCGCGACGGCTGGCCGGACTGGGGGTCGGCCGCGCCGACAGGGTGGTGCTCGCATTTGACCCGTCCGCCGAGTACGTCGTGCTGCTGCACGCGCTCGTGAAGCTCGGCGTAGTTGCGGCGCCGGTCGATCCGAGCCTGACCGAGCCCGAGCTCGACCCCCTGGTGATGGGCCTCGAGCCACGCCTCGTGATTGGCGGCGGCGGCGAGACGAGCGAGCCGTCCAAGGCCGCGGACGTAGAGCTCGACGAGCACATCGAGACGGACAACGTCCATTGTGTGATCCTCACGTCGGGGTCGGGCGGCCGGGCGAAGCCGGTCGAGCTGACCTACGGGAACCAGATGTGGAACGCGATCGGGTCCGGCGTGCGGATCGGGGTCGCGCCCACCGACCTGTGGCTCTGCTGCCTGCCGCTCCATCACATCGGCGGCCTCGCGATCGTGATGAGGAGCGCGCTCTATCGCACCGGGGTGCTGCTGGAGCGATTCGATCCCGCACGCGTCAAGGAGCAGCTCTCATCGCATCCCGTGACGATCATCTCGCTCGTGCCGACGATGCTCGACCGGCTGCTCGACGCCGGCGCGGAGCTCAGCTCTCTCCGCTGCGTGCTCCTCGGCGGCGGTCCGGCGCCACAGGCGCTGGTCGACCGCGCCCTCGAGGCAGGCGTGCCGGTGACACCGACCTACGGGCTCACCGAGGCGGCTTCCCAGGTGACGACGATGTCGCCGGGTGAGGCGCCGCTGAAGCCGGGGTCCGTGGGACCTCCGATCCTCACGACCGACGTACGGATCGCGGAGGACGGCGTGATCTGCGTTCACGGTCCGAGCGTCGCGCCCGGTGAAACAGGGGAAGACGGCTGGCTCCGCACCAGCGACCTCGGACGCCTCGACGAGGACGGCTACCTCTACGTGCTCGGGCGCGCGGACGAGGTGATCGTGAGCGGCGGGGAGAACGTCTCGCCGGAAGAGATCGAACGAGTGCTCATGGAGCACCCGTCGGTCGAGGACGCAGGCGTCGGCGGGAAAGAGGACCCTGAGTGGCAGCAGGCGGTGATCGCGAACGTCGTCGTAGTGGACGGGGACGAGGTGACCGAGGGCGAGCTGCGCGACTTCTGCCGCGACCGCCTCGCGGGATTCAAGGTGCCGAAGGCGATCAGATTCGTGGCGCAGCTGCCGCGCAACGCCCAGGGCAAGCTGCTCAGGCGGAAGCTCAGCGGCTGATACGCTCGCCGACCGCTATGACTGACGTCTACTACGAGAACGACGCCGACCTCTCGAACCTCGAGGGCAAGACCGTGGCCGTGATCGGCTACGGCTCGCAGGGGCACGCGCACGCGCTCAACCTCAAGGAATCCGGCGTGGACGTGGTGGTCGGGCTACGGCCGGACTCCAAGAGCCGAGCCGACGCGGAGGCGGAGGGACTACGGGTGCTCGACGTCGCCGACGCCGCGAGCGCGGGCGACGTCGTGATGATCCTGCTACCGGACGAGAAACAGGCGGAGGTCTGGGAGAGCGAGATCAGCGACGGCATCGCGCCCGGCAACCTGATGCTGTTCGCGCACGGATTCACGATCCATTTCGGGCAGATCGAGCCTCCGGCCGAGGTCGACGTCGCGATGGTCGCGCCCAAGGGGCCCGGCCACCTGGTCCGGCGCCAGTTCGCCGAGGGCCGCGGCGTACCGGGTCTGATCGCCATCCACCAGGACTCTTCCGGCAACGCCAGGGACCTCACACTCGCCTACGCCAAGGGAATCGGCTGCATGCGGGCCGGGGTGATCGAGACGACCTTCAAGGACGAGGCCGAGACCGACCTGTTTGGCGAGCAGTCCGTGCTCTGCGGCGGCGCGACGGAGCTCGTCCGCGCCGGGTTCGAGACGCTGGTCGACGCCGGCTACGACCCTCGCCTCGCTTACTTCGAGTGTCTGCACGAGCTGAAGCTGATCGTCGACCTCATGTACGAGAAGGGCATCACAGGCATGCGCGAGTCGATCTCCAACACCGCCGAATACGGCGACCTCACGCGCGGCAAGCGGGTGATCGGGCCGCAGGTGCGAGAGGAGATGAAGAAGATCCTCGCGGACATCCAGTCGGGAGAGTTCGCGAGAGAATGGATCGCCGAGAACCGCGCCGGCCAGGAGAACTTCCAGCGCATGCGCAAGGAGCAGCAGGGCCACCAGGTCGAGAAGGTGGGTGGCGAGCTCCGGGCGATGATGCCCTGGATTCAAAAATAGGCGGCATGAGCGCCCGGGCCGTCCGGCTCCACGTTCGCGATCCGGACCTGGAGCGCTCACGCCTCACGGTCGCCTTCCGCCTGATCCTCGCGATTCCGCACTTCATCTGGCTCGTGGGCTGGTTCTCGCTGGCGGTCTGGCCGGTCGCGATCGCGAACTGGATCGCGACCCTGATCCAGTCCAGCCCGTCGCCGATGCTCCACCGCTTCCTCTCGGCGTACGTGCGCTACACCGTGCACGTCGTGTCGTACGTCACCCTCGCGGCTGATCCCTACCCCGGGTTTGCCGGACGACCGGGCAGCTATCCGATCGACGTCGGCATCGACCCGCCGGGGCGCCAGAACCGCTGGCTAACCGGCTTTCGTCTCTTCCTCGCGCTGCCGGCGATTTTGCTGGCCGACTCCATGCTCGGCTTCGGAACAAGCGCGGCCGGGGGCGGCGCTACGCAGTTCGGGGGAGTCGCGGCCACCGTCGCCTTCCTGGGCTGGTTCGTCTGCGTGGGACGGGCTCGGATGCCCGAAGGATTTCGCGATGCGCTCGCTTATTGCATCGGTTACTCCGCCCAGGTGAGCGGCTACGTACTGCTGCTCACCGACCGCTATCCGAACAGCGACCCGGCCGTCTACGAATCCGCGAACGTGGTCCGGGACGACCCGATTCGCCTCCACGTGGACGACGACCTGCGGCGCTCGCGGCTGGTGACCTTCTTCCGCCTGCCCCTCGCGGTTCCGCATCTGGTGTGGCTGGCGCTCTGGAGCGTGGCCGTCTTCTTCGCCCTCATCGTGAACTGGTTCGTGATGCTCTTCCGCCGCCGCCCGTCCGAGCCGATCCATCGCTTCGTGGTCCGGTTCACGCGGTACCAGACGCACGTCTATGCGTTCCTGCTGATGGTCGCGAACCCGTTTCCCGGCTTCACGGGGCGGCGGGGCATCTACCCGATCGACATCGAGCTTCCCGGCCCGGAGCCCCAACCCCGGCTCGTCACCGGCTTCCGCCTGATCCTCGCGATCCCCGCGTTCCTGATCTCGGGCGCGCTGGGTGGCACGGGATTTCTGGCCGCGGTCTATATCTGGTTCCATGCACTCGTCCGCGGCCGCGCGCCGCGCGGGCTGCGGAACCTCGGTGCCTACTCGCTCAGGTACAACGCCCAGACGGTCGGCTACACGGCCCTCCTCACCGATCGGTATCCATACACCGGCCCCACCGCGGGATGGCAGCTGAGCCTCGAGGCGCGGGCAGCGCCGACCGCCTGAGATCGGCGCTCATCTGGTCGCCGCTCGCCCTCGCGGGGGCGGCGGGGTGGGTCTTCGCCGCGTCGCGCCTGTGGTCGTCCTCGACCGTTCCGGACGACCTGCACCTGCCGGACCTGGACCAGCATGCGTTCTTCACCCCGGCTCAACTCGAGAAGGCCGCCGACTACGAGCGCTTCCTGCGGATCGACTTCGTGCTGTCCGCGATCGTGCTGCTGGTCGTGCTGGCCGTGTACGCGCGCCGCGGGCAGCGCTTCACGCGCGAGTCGGCGGCCGGCCGGGTCGGCACGGGCATGCTGTTGGGCATGCTTGGCTTCGCGGTCGTTTGGCTGGCCGAGCTTCCCTTCGGGGTCGCAGCGCTCTGGTGGGAGCGGAAGCACGGCATCTCCAAGCAGGGCTACCTCGACGTGATCGTGGGGAGCTTCGTCGGGCTCGGAGGGCAGTTCCTGTTCGTCTGCGTGGCGATCGGGATCGTGATGGCGCTCGCGGGGGTGATGCGGCGACGCTGGTGGCTTGCGGCGACGCCCGTGTTCGTGGCGCTGGGGTTCGCCTTCGCGTTCGTGCAGCCGTACTTCCTCACGGACCTGCATCCGCTCAAGAACCCGAAAGTGGCGGCAGATGCAGAGGCGGTCGCACGCAAGGAGGGCGTTCCTCACGTGCCCGTGAAGGTCGAGAAGGTCCGCAAGCAGACGACGGCACCCAACGCGGAGGCGGTCGGCATCGGCGATTCCCGGCGCGTCATCCTCTGGGACACGCTTCTCGACGGTCGCTTCAGCCGCAGAGAGGTGCGTACGATCGTCGCCCACGAGTTCGGTCACGTCGAGCGCGACCACGTCCTGAAGGGCCTCGGCTGGTTCGCGCTCGGCATCGTGCCGACGGCGTTCCTGATCGCGCTCGCGACACGGAAGCGGGGAGGGATGTTCAGGCCAGAGGCGGTGCCGGTCGCGATCTTCGTGTTGGTCGCCGTTCAGGTGGCGACGATCCCGCTGCAGAACGTGGTCTCGCGTCACGTCGAGCGGGAGGCCGACTGGATCTCGCTCGAGACGACGCGCGACTCGGCCGCGGGTCGCAACACCTTCCGGAAGCTCGCGATCTTCAGCCGCTCCGAGCCGCGCTCTCCCACCTGGGCGTACGTCTTTTTCGACACGCACCCGACGATCATGCAGCGGATCGAGATGACCAGGGCATGGGAGCGCCGCCAAAACGGCGGCCGCGGCGGTTAGGGTCTTCGAGACATCGCCACCCGACCCGGAGGTAGCTGATGGAAGCCGCATCACCGCCGGTCGCGACCGCCGCGGCCGACTATCCCGCTCGCTTCGACGTGGAGTACCCGGACACCCTGTCGCGGTGGAAGATCTTCGTCAAGTGGATCCTTGCGATCCCGCACTTCATCATCGTCAACCTCCTGCAGCTCGTAGCCGGCGTGCTGGTTCTGATCGCCTTCTTCTCGATCCTCTTCACGAAGAAGTGGCCCCGCGGGCTGTTCGACTTCATGGTCCAGATCCAGCGCTGGACGATGAACACCGTCGTTTACGCTCTCACGCTCCAGCGCGATGAGTACCCGCCCTTCTCGGGCGACGCAGGGGAATACCCGGTGGTGCTCGAGATCGACTACAACGAAGACCTCTCGCGTTGGCTGATCTTCGTGAAGTGGCTGCTGGTCGTCCCGCACTTGCTGGTGCTTATCTTCCTTGCGATCGCCGCCTACGGCGTCGTCTTCATCGCCTTCTTCGCAATCCTGTTCACCGGACGCTACCCCCGCGGGATGTTCGACTTCGTGACCGGCGTGTTGCGTTGGGCGATCCGCGTATACG
>JBKOZI010000145.1:0-7311 GCA_046725795.1 Actinomycetota bacterium | reverse complement strand
AGTATCCCCCTACCGGGAGCGGTGAACAAACCAGTGATGGGCGTAGCGGTTGCCGCAGCCCTTCAGGCCCGCTGACTGCCCCTCGTGCCACGCCGCTCGCGGACACAGCGGCGGCACGTTGACCCCGCGCAGATCGGAGCCGCAGTCAGGCAGCCGTCCGGCCAGCGGTGGGTGCCAACGTGTGGGGGGGCGTCCGACTCCTGGCGGCCGCGTTGTGGATGCCGCCCACAGCGGCACGATGGGCACGGATGGGGCACAGATCCCGGCAGGCCGGCGCGGGTCGGTGCGGACGCGTGCGGCTTCGCCGTGAAACGAGGCGGCCCTGTGCGGCTTGCTGGAGCGGAAAACGCGGGGCGGCGCGGACCGGCGCACATGCCGGAGGAGGGACTCGAACCCCCGACACGCGGATTATGATTCCGCTGCTCTAACCGACTGAGCTACTCCGGCGAGGGACCTCAATCTAGCAGTGCATCGCCGGCGCGCCCGGTCCTCGACGCGCGGAACGGTTCTTACTTCCAGATATAGAATTCTGACCGCCGAAAGACCGGGCGGGGCAACGTTTGTGTGGGTTCGCTGTCACGGCCGCAGGTCTGAGCCGGGTATTGCCGACAGATAGCGAACAGCGTCGATTCAGGCTCCACTCAGCAGGGGAGGCGGGGCTCCGATAGCGCTCGCCCGAGAGCACGTGCAACCGACCAAAACGGATCTCGCACGCGTCGTCTTCGACGCGTTCAACCGGCGCGACATCGTCGCGGCGCTCGAAGTCGTGGACGACGAGGTCGAGTTCTTCGCTCCGACGGCCGAGATGGCGAACGAGGGAAAGCCCTACGTCGGGCATGCCGGCATGCGCAAGTACTACGAGGACGTCGCCGCGGTCTGGAAGGAGCTCGAGGTGATGCCGAGCCAGATGCGCGAGGTCGACGACGCCGTACTGGTGCTCGGGCGCGTGTACGGAAGGGCGGAGGGCGGATATATCCAGGATTCGCCGGCGCAATGGGTCATGCGGTTTCGGGGCCAGCGCATATTCTGGATCCGCGTCTTCACAAACCGAAGTGCGGCATTCGCCGAGGTCGGGCTTCAAGAGCAGTCCTAGGCCGGCCTTAGAAATATGATCCGACCGCTCTGCTCGAGGCGGTCCCCAACATCAGCGAGGGAAGAAGGCGGGAGACCGTCGAGGCCGTGGGGCGCGCGCTCGGCGGGTCCGGCGCGAGCGTGCTCGACGTCCACACGGATGCGGATCACAACCGCAGCGTCTTCACGCTCATAGGCGAGCCGCAGGAGCTCGCCGATGCGCTCGTGGGCGGCGCCCGCGAGACCGTCGCGAGAATCGACATGCGCACGCATGAGGGCGCGCATCCGTGCATCGGTGCGCTCGACGTGGCGCCGATCGTCTATCTGCGAAGCGAAGACAGGGAGCTCGCGGCGGACGAGGCGCTCGCGGTCGCGAACCGGCTCGCGGCTGAGCTCGAGCTGCCCGTCTTTCTGTACGGCACGCTCGCGAGTGAGCCGGAACGCCGCGAGCGGTCCTACTTTCGCGAGGGTGGAATCGGTGCGCTCGCAGAGCGGCTTCAGTCGGGGGAGCTCGAGCCCGACTTCGGCCCGCCGCGGCCGCACCCGACGGCGGGCGCAACGCTCGTCGCCTGCCGCCCGCCGCTCGTCGCGATAAACCTCGAGCTCGCCGAGCAGGATCTCGACTCGGCGAAGGCGATCGCCGCCGAGCTGCGCGAGGCCGACGGCGGGCTTGCCGGCGTGCGCGCAATCGGGGTGATGCTGCCGACCGCCCGGATCGTGCAGGTCTCGGTGAACGTGCAGGATCCGTTCTCCGTGCCACTCGTCGAAGTCGTACGGGCCGCTCGCGAAGCGGCATCGAAGCACGGCGTGCACCTGCGCGCCGCGGAGCTGGTCGGGCTGGCGCCGGAGGCGGCACTTGACGGATTTCCCGCCGACCTCGAGCTGAAGGGATTCGACGAGCGCAGGCACATCCTCGAGAAGCGACTAACCTCGCACGGCGATGGCTCGATCTAGGCCGAGCAAAAGGCGAAAGCACCGCGGCGGCACCCAGGCGGGGACCGTCCGGCCGCGAAGGGGCCGTACGTCACGGCCGCGTTCTCGTGCCGAGGCGCGGACGAGTGCGGACCAGCGGCGACAGGACCGGCTCAGCCGCCCGCCGACCTGGAAGGCGGCGATCCAGCGCGGGGCGATCGCAGCGGCCGCGCTTCTTGGACTGATGACGCTCGTCTTCAAGGCGAACGTGGGTGCCGCGATCCCTCTCTCGCTCTTCGCGGCGATTCTCTACATCCCGGCCTTTTATTTCACCGACTCGCTCCTCTACCGCAACAGGATGCGACGCCGCGAGCGCGCGCGGCAGCAAGAAGCCTCTGACTAGGAATAAGTAAGCGGCTTCGCCGCTCGCATGTCAGAGCGTCGGCCCTCGGCCCCCGCTCGTTCTCCGTAAACTCGAGCCATGGATGCGCGCATGTTCACCGTCGGACTCGTGCAGGAGAACTGCTTCCTCCTGCGCCGCGACGGGGCTCAGAACGCGCTGATCGTCGATCCCGGCGAGGAGGCGCCGCGGATCCTCCACGCGGTCGAGGAGCTCGGCGTGACGGTCGAGGCGATCCTCGTCACTCATTGTCACTTCGATCACATCGGGGCGGTCGCACCCGTCGCCGAGGCGACCGGAGCGCCGGTCTACGTCAGCGAGATCGAGCGTCCCGTGCTCGCGGACATCATGAGCTACGTCCCGTTTCCGGGCTTTGGCCCGTACGAGAGCTACGAGGCCGATCACACGCTCAAGGGCGGCGAGCGACTGGAGCTCGCGGGATTCGAGATCGATGTGCTCTTCACACCGGGTCACAGCCCCGGTCATTTGACCTTCTCGATTCCGGCCGAGCGCGCGATTTTCTCCGGCGATGTCCTCTTCCAGGGATCGGTTGGGCGCGTGGACCTGCCGGGCGGCGACTGGGGGACGCTGCTCGGGTCGATCGGAAACCTGGTCGAGTCGCTGCCGGAGGACACGACCGTCCACCCGGGGCACATGGGCATCACCACCCTCGGTGCCGAGCGTCGCACGAACCCGTTTCTTGCCGAGCTCGCCGCCGGAGGTACTTGACGACCGCCGGCGAAGAACCTTAAGGCGATGGCTTCGCGCTACCAGGTGCCGCGCGGAACCTATGACCTGCTGCCCGAGGACGCAGCGCTTCGTCAGCGAATCGTCGCCGAGGCGCGTGCGCTGGCCGAGGGCGCGGGTTTCGGCCAGATCGAAACGCCGGTCTTCGAGGACTCGGAGCTGTTCGTGCGGACCGTCGGCGAGGCGACCGACATCGTCAGCAAGGAGATGTACACCTTCGAGGATCGCTCCGGCCGGTCCCTGACGCTGCGACCGGAGGGGACCGCGCCGGTGTGCCGTGCATATATAGAGCACGGCATGCACAAGCTCCCGCAGCCAGTGAAGCTCTGGTATCAGGGTCCGATGTTCCGCTACGAGGCTCCGCAAGCCGGCCGCTACCGCCAGCACAGCCAGGTGGGGGTCGAGGCGATCGGGTCGGACGACCCGGCACTCGACGCCGAGCTGATCGATCTGCTGGGCCACCTCTACGCGCGGCTCGGCCTCCGCGGCGTGCGGCTCCACCTCACGAGCATCGGTACTCCCGAGAGCCGCCGCGAATACGAGCGCGAGCTCCGCGACTACCTGTTGCAAAGCCAGGTCTTCGACGCCGAGCAACGGGAGCGGATCGAGCTGAACCCGATGCGGGCCTTCGACTGGGAAGAGCCGGAGATCCAGGCCGTAACCGATTCCGCTCCCAAGATGCTCGACCGGCTCTCGGACGAGGACGGACGGCACTTCGAGGAGGTGCGGCGACTGCTCGACGGCGCCGGGATCGACTACGACATCGACCCGCGACTGGTGCGAGGGCTCGACTACTACACGCGCACGGTCTTCGAGTTCCGTTCCGACGTGCTCGGCGCGCAGAGCGGAATCGGCGGCGGTGGCCGCTACGACCGGCTGATCGAGCAGATCGGCGGCGCGCCGACTCCCGGCGTCGGCTGGGCGACAGGGCTGGAGCGCATCGCGCAGGCGATGCAGGCGTCGGGCACCTCCGAGGTTGCCGAGCCCGTTGAATCGGGAGAGGCGCCGCGATTCCTGTTCGCGGTCACGGAGCCGGCCGCGCGCGAGCGTGTCTTCCGCGCCGTGTCGGAGCTTCGCGAGGAGGGGCTCGGCGCCACGATGGACCTCGGCGACCGCAGCCTGAAGAGCCAGATGAAGCATGCCGCGCGCACGGGCGTACCGTGGGTCGTGATCGTCGGTCCCGAGGAATGGTCGCGCCACGCCGCGGTCGTGCGTGACATGTCCGCGCACAAGCAGGAAGAAGTGCCGCTGGCCGCTCTTCGCCGTGAGCTCGTGACGCGTGCGCGGCACGCGAGGGCGGCCTGAACGCCTACCGGGACACCTGGTGCGGCGAGGTGCTGCCCCACCGCACCGGTCAGCAGGTCCGCGTCGCCGGCTGGGTGCATCGCCGCCGGGACCACGGCGGACTGGTGTTTGTCGACCTGCGCGACCGCACCGGGATCGTGCAGGTCGTCTTCAACCCGCAGGAGGCGCCCGAGGCGCACGCGCGCTCCCACGAGCTCCGCTCGGAGTGGGTGATCTCTACGACCGGCGAGGTCGTGCCGCGCTCCGAGGAGACGATCAACCGCGACCTGCCGACCGGAGAGGTCGAGGTGCGGGTAACCGGAGTGGACGTGCTCGGCGAAGCGGGGACGCCCCCGTTTCCGCTCGAGGAGGAGACCGACGTCGACGAGGCGCTCCGCCTTCGCTACCGCTATCTCGACCTCCGGCGCGAGCCGATGCAACGCGCGCTCGTGCTTCGCCACGACGTCAACCTCGCGATCCGGGAGTCGCTCAGCGCGGAGGGCTTCTATGAGATCGAGACGCCGCTCCTCACGCGCTCGACGCCCGAGGGGGCGCGTGACTTCGTGGTCCCGAGTCGCATGCAGCGCGGGAGCTTCTACGCGTTGCCGCAGTCACCCCAGCTCTTCAAGCAGCTCTTGATGATCGCGGGCTACGAGCGCTATTTCCAGATCGCACACTGCTTCCGCGACGAGGATCTGCGTGCCGACCGGCAGCCCGAGTTCACGCAGCTCGACATGGAGCTGGCGTTCGTCACCGAGGAGGACGTGATCGCGGCGACCGAGCGCGTGCTCGCCGCGGCATACCGGGCCGGCGGCGTCGAGCTCGGGCCACCTTTTCCGCGGCTCACCTACGACGAGGCGATCGCCCGCTTCGGGACCGACCGTCCGGATCTGCGTTTCGGCCTCGAGATCCGTGACCTGGGCGAGGCGCTGCGCAACACGGAGTTCAAGGTCTTCCGCGCCGCCGTCGAAGGCAGCGGCGTCGTGCGCGGCCTCAACGCGGGAAAGCGCGACCTCTCGCGTGCGGAGCTCGACGGCCTGATCGAGTTCGCGCAGGGGCAGGGGGCCGGCGGTCTCGTGTGGGCGTACGTCGAGGAAGGCGAGCAGCCGAGCTGGCGGTCGCCCGTCGCCAAGTTTCTCTCCCCGGACGAGCTGGCAGCTCTCACCGCGGCGCTCGAGGCCTCGCCTGGAGATCTCCTCCTATTGGTGGCCGACGAGGCGGGCGTGGCGGCTCAGACGCTCGGTGCGCTTCGCATCGAGCTCGCCGCGCGGTTCGGCCTCGCGGCCGAAGGGCAGTGGAGGCCTGTCTGGATCACGGATTTCCCGCTCGTCGAGTGGAACGACGACGAGGGCCGCTGGGACCCGCTCCATCACCCGTTCACCTCGCCGACCGAGGACTCGCTCGAGCTGCTCGCAAGCGATCTCGCGAGGGCGCGCGCCCGTGCCTCCGACATCGTCATCAACGGGCAGGAGATCGGCGGCGGCAGCATCCGCATCAACCGGGCCGAGATCCAGTATCAGGTGCTCGAGGCGGTCGGCGTCGGCCGCGACGAGGCGGACGAAAAGTTCGGCTTTTTGATCGAGGCGCTCGGCAGCGGGGCGCCGCCGCACGGGGGAATCGCGTTCGGGCTCGACCGCATTGTCGCCCAGCTGGCCCGGCGCGAGTCGATCCGGGACGTGATCGCGTTTCCCAAAACCGCCTCCGGTGCGGATCTGATGACGGGCGCGCCCGCGCCGATCGACGCCAGGCAGCTGCGGGAGCTCGGTATCAGGACCGAGTCGCAGGGCGCCTGAGACGCACAAAACCGTTCGTCGCAAGGTCGCTTCTAATGTTTCCCCGGCGGTTGCCGATGGTTCAGCGTGGCTGCTAATTTGGAGGAGGCCCGAGCTTGTACGCCAGTCGCTCAGTGTTTGAGCCAACACATTTGGGAAGGGAGTCCGAATCGGGCACGCCGGCCAACCGGCGCGTCCTGTGGACACCCACCTGCCTCGGCAGGTTCAACCAACGGGCGGCAGCGGCAAGCTGGGGCCTTTTGAGTTCGCCGTGAGCATCGCCGCGCTGCCAAGACCGGTGCTTCTCGGAATCGTCGGCGTCGTGCTGGTCGGCGGGGTGTTCTTCGTGACGCACAAGCCGAGCTCGACGCCCTCGTCGACGCCCGCTCCAACCCAGACGCCGCCGGCGGCTGAGTCGCCCACGGCGAAGCCGGGCTCGTCCGCGCAGGCGACCAAACCGAGCACGGCACCCGAGAAGGTGACCCCGCAGAACCGGTCTCAGACAGGACCGTCGGGAGCCGGGCTGCCTGCGCCTGTGAAGCGCGCGCTCGACGCCCACAAGGTGGTCGTGCTCCTCTTCTGGAATCGCCGCGGAGTGGAAGACCGCAGCGTGAAGGCGTCTGTCGACAGCCTTCCGCGACGCAAGCACGTGGCCGTCTTCTCTGACCGCGTGAAGAACCTCGCGCGCTACACGCGCATCACCGCCGCCGCGAGCATCTCGACGACACCGTCGCTCGTGGTCGTGAACCGGAAGGGTCAGGCCGAGGTCATCACCGGCTACCTCGACCGCCAGACCATCGGGCAGTACGTGTTGAACGCGCTGCGGCGCTAGCAGACTGATTCCACCGGCGGCGAGGATGTCGGTGCGGCTAAACCGGCATCAACGGGGTCAGGCTGAGTCGCTTGATCACTTCGTGCATGACTCGAGTGGAATGACACCGCGAAAGAGCCACCTGATTGCGGATCCATCGGTCACCGAACATTTTGGGGGCTATAGACGCCTAGACGTGAGGTGGACGGCTACGGGTTAATCGACCGGCTCAGATTGCCCCAGTCAGTGCCGGTTTTCCCCCACCTCGGACGGAATCCCCGGCGGGCTCTTGTATCGCTCGAGCAGCGCAGGTG
>JBKOZI010000144.1:0-7499 GCA_046725795.1 Actinomycetota bacterium | reverse complement strand
CCACGTGGTAGGAGGGCCTGACCCTGATCCGCTCGACGCTGACTTCACGGCCCCACCTCCGCAACTCGCCGGCGAGGTAGTCGACCGTCCGGTCGTCGCCCTCTTCACCCGGATAGCGCGGTTTGAAGGACACGAGCCGCTCGATCGTCTGCATGACGCCCATGGCGAGCGATTATCGCGCTCGCGGCGGCCTAGTACTTCGGTCCTATGAACTCGTCGAGGAAGGCCACGTCGTCGCGGCGGGCGATTGAGATCGTTCTCCACCGCGGCTGGCGCCAACCGATTCCGAGCTGATCGCAGGTGTGGGTGAAGATCTGACGGATGTCCTCAGACACGTTGTCGAAGAAATAGCGGACGTACTGATGGCCCATCGACTTATTGATGCAGCGACAGCCATCGGAGTGGATCAGCCCCGCAGAAACAGCTTCGGATGTTCCTGGACGATGTCACGCTGCCATTCGACCAGCTCGATTTTCCTGAGGTGCTTTCGGCCCCGGCCCGTGCTGGGGAAACACCGACGGCCATGCCTTCGAGTAGCAGCCCACCTCCATTGCCTGCTCGTCCAATAGCCGGAGCACATTTGAGAGCCGGCTAGGGTCGAGGACGGGCGTCGGGCCTCTGCCGCGGCGAGGTACCTTTCCGGCCAGCCAATCCCTGACCGTGCTCCGAGGGATGCCTGTAGCCCGCGATATCTCGCACTGATTGAGCCCTTCGCGGGCGAGCCCCGCGACGTCAGCGATTTCCTTTTCGCAGTGCAAACTCGGAACGTCAGTGCGGCGGGTGGGATTCGAACCCACAAGCCCTTTCGGGCAATGGCTTTTGAGGCCATCTCGTAGACCATTCCGACACCGCCGCATGGCGATTCTCGACTGGCCGAGAGTCGCTTATCCACCAGTCTAGGCGTCCACACGACGATCCCAAGGCTTACGCGGAGTCTTGTAACGCTTTCGCGCGTCCCGCGTATTGATTGCCGCGGACTTGGCTCACTGAGTGGTCGCCCGCGCCGTCCCGGCGCAAAGGTCTTGGCCACATCTTGCCGAAATATGATGTGCCGGTGAAGACCCCTTCTGCCCGTCTTCTCGCCCCCCTCGCCGCGCTTGTCGCGGCGGTTGTCTTCGTGCCCCCGGCCCTGGCGGCGCCCGCCGCCACCAAGCTCACACTCTCCGGGCCCGGCAAGGCGCCCGGCGGTATAGCGACTCTCACGGCCAAGCTCACGGCCGGCGGCAAGCCGCTCCCAGGCAAGGCGATCGCCCTCTACGGCGGCCAGCCAACCCCCCTCGCCTCGGGCACCACCGACGGATCCGGGCGCGTCTCCTTCGAGGTCGAACTCACTGCGCCGACGAAGTTCCAGGCCGGCTACGCGCCCGCCCCACCGGACGCCGCCGCGTACCAGCCGGCCACCAGTAAGACACTCCGGGTCGCTCCCACCGTCGGGATCAGCCTCTCCATCAAGAGCTATCTACGCGCCCACCACCGCGCCGTTGGCGTCCCGCGCACCCCCGTGAGGGTTCGCGGCACCGTCGCCCGATACACCGCCGGCCGGCGGGTCGTGATCGACGTCTTCAAGGGCACCAGGCGCGTGAAGCACAGATCGGTCGGGGTGGCGGTCGCCGGGAGCAAGGGCGGCTTCTCTTTCTCCTTCAAGCCCGCCGGCCGCGGCGTATACCGGGTGCGCGCGAGCGAGCCCGGCGGCAGCAGGACCGTCCGCGTCCTCGTCGTCCGCCCGCACGCCGGCAGCGGCTCGCGCGGCACGGCCGTCCGCGCGCTCCAGTCGCGCCTGGCGCAACTCGGCTACAGCACTCCCGTCAACGGCTACTTCAGCGGGAGCACGGAACGTGCCGTGCTCGCGTTCCGCAAGGTGAACGGCTACTCGCGCACGACCAGCGCCTCGTCGGCCGTCTTCAAGAGGCTCGCCCGCGGTGGCGGCGCCTACCGTCTCCGCTACCCGAGTGCCGGCAAGCACGTCGAGTTCGACTGGTCACGGCAGGTTCTTGTGCTGGCGCGTGGGTCCAGGCCGGTAAAGATCCTTCCCGCCTCCTCGGGCAAGCCGTCGACGCCGACCGTCTTCGGCAAGTTCCGTTTCTACTCGAAGACCCCCGGCTTCAACGCGAAGGGCATGTACTACTCCAACTACTTCATCGGCGGTTACGCGATCCACGGCTACCCGTCGGTCCCGACGTATGCCGCAAGCCACGGCTGCATCCGGATCCCGATCCCGAGTGCAATCGCCGTCTACCGCTGGGTCGACCTCGGGAACCCGATCTACGTCTATCGCTGACGCGTCAGGTGAGCGCAACGTCGTCGATCGCGATCGACACGAGCGTGACCTGCCGTAGAGGTTTCCCGCCGCCCCTCCGTGGCATCGCCTTCCGGTACGTGGGGACCACGAGGCCGTCGAAGCGCTCGTGATTCCAGCAGTAGTGGGTGGCCTTCGCCCACGATCCGAACACCTCGGCGGTGTAGTCGTTCCGGCGTAGCAGGCCGCGGTCGTCGAAGTAGTAGAGCTGCTCGCGGGAGTGGGCCGGGACGTCGTCCGGGAAGCGCACGCGAAGTCCGCGCCAGGTCTCGCCGTCCTCCTGCCAGGGCTCTGCCTCCTCGACCTCGAAGCCCGGACGCCGGAGCATGAACGGCGCGTTCAGGTAGCCCCAGAGGGCATAGCCGCCGAAGTAGAGGAGGTCGAGGTCGTCCCACCAGATGTTGCGGCGGAAGGTGCCGAAGGCGGGTCTCGGGTCGGAGCGCTCGGCAATCACTTCACCCTCGTCCGTCTCGATCCGGACAGCACCTCGATCGAACACACCACGCCGGCCGGGCTCGGGATGGGGCGAGATCACCACGCGAGGCTCGCTCGTCGAGACGGTGCCCGTGAAGTTCGAGAAAGCGCCGCGCTTGAAGCGCAATGGAAACGCCCAGCCACCGCACTGCACGCGCGCCGTGAGCTCGCTGGCGGCGTCGTAGGCGTCGCCGCCCTGAGCTTCGATCGCCTCGGCTAGAAGTGCTTCCGCGCCCACGCGTAGCCGGCGCTACGGGGCGGGTTGAGCCCCTGGCTCGCCGGGCTCCTGGCCGAGCAGCCCGCGCGCCTCGAGGTCGGCCCGGCTGCCCTCTTCGATGTTCCAGCCCTGCTGGAAGCCCCTCATCGAGAACAGGATGAGCAGCAACGAGACGGGGATCAGCGCGAGCGTCAGCAACCCGAGCAGCGGCTCGGGCAGGGTGGGCTGGTCGAACCCGGCCTTGTCGCGCTCGAACCATGCCGGCCCTGCGACCCCGGCGAAGATGATCAGGATCACCCCGAGCGCCATTGAAACCGGAAGCACGCCGCGATTCCAACGCCACACGTAATACGCGAAGAGCAGGTACACGACCACGTAGAAGATGTCGACCGGCTTTGCGCCCTGGAGCTTGTCCCAGCCACCGATCGTGACCAAGGCGACGAGTCCGGCCGAGACGAGCAAAAGGAAGAAGACGGCTGCCCTGGTCTGCTTCGCCTCAGGCTTGTCCCGGTTGGGATGACGTACGTCCCGATTTGCCACGCTGCGTGCAGTCTAGAATTTTCCTGCTCGTCGTGCGCGCATGGTGCGCATGTCTTGAGACAAGCGGGCGTGGCGGAATCGGTAGACGCGCCAGCCTTAGGAGCTGGTGGGCTGTTGCCTGTGGGGGTTCAAGTCCCTCCGCCCGCACCTACTCCGGCAAGCTCGACGCACATGTCGTCCGCGGGGGCGGACGCGCGGTCTGGGTGCAGGATGCTCGCCAGGAGCTCCACGCCGGTCACCAGCCGTGGCCCGGGCCGGGAGAAGTAAGCGGACGCGTCGACAGCCACGACGCGGTCGGCCTTGAGCGCCGTCAGTTGATCCTCGAACGCCTGCGCCTCCTGAGCCGAGCGCGTCACGTCGTAACCACACGGCATCGCGAGCACGACGTCGGCGCCGGCCGCCTCGAGCTCCGCCCATTCGGCGGTGCGGGACTTCTCGCCGGCGACCCCGAGCGCATCTGCGCCGCCCGCGATCGAGATCATCTCGGGAATCCAGTGGCCGGCCACGAAGGGCGGGTCGAGCCACTCGATCGCGAGCACGCGTGGACGCTCGGCGCCGGCAACCGCGCGGGCGACGGCTGCAAGGCGTTGTCGCGCGTGCGCATGTGCCCGACGCCCGGCCCCCGGGTTGCCCACCGTCTCCGCGACCCGGACGAGGTCGTTCAGCACGTCGTCGAGGCTGAGCGGGTCCAGGGAGACCACGCGGGGACGGCTCGGGAGCGTCGCCGCCACCGCGACGACATCGTCGTAGGAGACCGCGCAGACGTCGCATACCGCCTGGGTGACGATCAGGTCCGGCTCGAGCTCGGCCAGGCACTCCGAGTCGAGCTCGTAGAGAGGACGACCCGCCCCGACGGTCTCGCGGACGACGCGGTCGATTTCTGCGGGACCGAGGCCCGGCGGGATCACCGTGCGAGTGAGATGAGGAAGGGACCCGGCCTCCGGCGGCCAATCACACTCGTGCGTGACGGCGACGACCTGGTCGCCGAGACCGAGCGCAAACAGCGTCTCGGTCGCGCTTGGAACGAGTGATGCGATCCTCATGACGATGAGTATGGCGCGGGGGGTAGCCGTTTGGGCTGTAGTGGCGGTGGTCGGTTTGTCGGCCGCCGCGGCGTCGGCGAGCGCTGCCAAGCCTCAGGTAGTCAAGCGCACGATCGGCTCGAAAGGACCGCCCGTGCCGCGCTCGTTCGCGGGTTTCTCGATCGAGTACACGAGCGCGACCGACTACTTCGGGGCCCCGGATAATCCCAACCAGGCGTTCATTCAGCTGCTCCGCACCCTCGGCGAAGGCGGCGTCGGCATCCCCACCATCCGCCTGGGCGGGAACTCGGGCGATGCCTCGTGGTGGAACCCCGACGGGCTGGCGCGGCCCGCCGGAGTCGAGACCGATCTCACTCCCGCGTGGCTTTCCACGCTTCGGCCGATAAACGAGCAGGCGGGTGCCCGATTCGTGCTTGGCGGGAACTTCGCGATCGGCGATCCCGCGAACTCGGTGAACTACGTGAAGGCGGCCGTGGCAGCCCTTCCCCGTGGAGCTGTCGAGGCGTACGAGCTGGGAAACGAGGCCGATCTCTACGACCGCGCGGCGACCTTTCACGTCGGGAATCTCACGCTCACGCGTCCGCAGCGCCGGCCCGTCGGGTACAGCGTGCCGCTGTACCTCGCCGAGCTCGACCGGTACGTCGCCGCGCTCGACGCCGCCCGCGCGCCGGACTGGCCCAAGCTCGCTGTCGGCGGTTTCGCGCGGCACGCCTGGCAGGTGCAGGCGCCGGCGGTGCTCGGCCACGTCGGGACCGCCGCGGGGTTCTTCCAGTCGCATGGTTACCCCCTGAACCGCTGTCGTGCAAGGCGCGTTCCCGGCGACCGGTGGCGAAAGGCGCTCCTGGGACCCACCGGGACCCTGCCCGTGGCGAGGGCGGGTCGCCTCGTGCGCACAGTGCGTCGGCGCGGCGTTTCGGTACGGGTCTCCGAGATCAACTCCGCGACCTGCGGAGGTGCTCAGGGTGTCTCGGATTCGTTTGCCTCGGCGCTCTGGGGCGCGGACCTGCTCTTTGGCCTCGCGGAGGCGGGAGTGGCCGGGGTGAACCTCCATACCTGGACGGGCGCGTGGTACGCGCCTGTCTATTTCGGACCTGTCGTTCAGGTGAGACCGCTGCTCTACGGGATCCTGTTCTTCGATCGTGCGGTGCCGAACGGGGCCCGGCTGCTCCGTGTGACGCAACGGCGCAGCGACCCACTCAAGGTCTGGGCGACCCGCGACGTGGCCAAGACCGTACGCGTCGCGGTCATCAACAAGGAGCCGCGTCGAGCAAAGGTCGTCACGCTGAAGCTTCCGCGCGGTCTCGGATCGGGCAGGCTCGAGCGTCTGCTCGCCCACACACTCGCCTCACGGTCGGGTGTGACGTTCGGGGGCCAGAGCTTCGAGCAGGGCGCGTTCGACGGGCGCCTCCACGGCGCCGTGCGGCGGACGCGGATCGCGCGGCGCGGGCGGACTTACAAGTTCCGTCTGCCCGCGGCCAGCGCCGCGCTCTTGACCGCCCGACCGCGAGGCGGCGCGTAGCGGAGCACGACCGGCGACGGGCTAGACTGAGCCGGGCCTGGGGCAGTAGTTCAGTTGGTAGAACGCTGGTCTCCAAAACCAGAAGTCGGGGGTTCGAATCCTCCCTGCCCCGCCTCAGTTTGAGCGAGCGAAATGTTGCTCCACAAGTCGCGTTGCGGCCGATATCCACTCTGGCGCCTCGATCCTGATCGACGCGGGCGACAACGCGAAGGCGATCACGACCTACATGGGCCATGGGCGGGGAACTTGGACCAGGACGGGGGACAAGGACCGGCGCGGTCGACGTGCTGAACGACGTGGGCGTCGCCGCCTAGAGGTGAGTCGCCGCGGAAGGCGGTGCGGGCCCCATCCGGGACAGGGTGCCATAGAACTGCCTACTTGTTTACGGGTTGTGTCTTAGTGGTGAAACGGGATGGTGAGAAACGGCTTGGTCAGGTATAAACCCCGGTTAAGCGATTCGCATCCGGGGGCATACACGCCTCTCGGTTCGCCCTGAGACTCCGGGCTGGGAGGAATCCCGGCGTAAGTCGACAAGGAAGGAATCAAGGATGGCTGCGACGTTGGAGTTGCACCGCGGCAGCGCCGCGGCAGCGACCATCGCGCGTCCGACCGCTTCTAATGGCGCGGGCCCATCAGTTACTGGTGCCGACGTCCTACCGGAGTCTCGGCTCCGGCAGGCGAAGTTCTCCTACACCGCTCGGTCCGCGTTCCGGGAGCCGATCGGAGGCCTCCTGACCGGCGATATCGAGCCCGTGGCCGGCGATCTCGTGCTCGCGCGCGTGGACGAACTTGGACAGCACAAGCGGCTCGAGCTTCGCACGGGTCGGCGAGCGCATCTCTTCCCCGGCGACGAAATCGTCGTCAGCTACGGCAACCGCTACGCACCGGACCAGTTCGAGGCTGAGCATCCGGCTGATCTCGGGCCCTGCCACCTCGTCGCGGCGGGTGGGATCGCCTCGATCATGCGGAGCTGTCACACGAACATGTGCGACCCGACCTCGATCACTCCCCTCGGGTTGCTGGCCGACTCCGAGGGCTCGCGGCTCAACCTGCGCAAGTGGGCGCTTGGACCGGCCCCGCCGATTCAGAAACGACCGCTCACGCTGGCCGTGGTGGGATCGATGATGAACTCCGGGAAGACCACCACGGCGGCCAACCTGATCAGGGGGCTGGTGCGGGCCGGCCGCAGAGTCGGCGCGGCAAAGGTGACCGGCACTGGTGCCGGTGGCGACGTGTGGTTCTTCAACGACTCCGGCGCGAACCCGGTGCTCGACTTTACTTGGATGGGCTTGCCGAGCACCTACCGCGCGGGCGACGAGGCGGTCACGCAGTGCTTCGAATCTCTGCAGGATCATCTGTCCGCGGCGGGCGTGGACACGATCGTGCTCGAGGTTGCGGACGGTGTCTACC
>JBKOZI010000143.1:0-9227 GCA_046725795.1 Actinomycetota bacterium | reverse complement strand
GGATTAGCTCGATGACGCCACCCCGCGTCTCCGGGAAGTCCTCGGCCACGTCGAGGTTGTCGAGATACAGTCCGTCCAGTCCGCGCGCGGAGAGGCGCTGGGCCTCCGTCTCCATGATCTCCTGCCAGCCCGGCTCACCTGCGTTCACGTATCGCTCGTCCGGCCAGTCCTCTACGTCGGCCAGCGTCCACGAAGGCGGCACGAGCTCCGCATAGGGCCTCCAAGCCTCGACGGTTCCCACGGAGAGGTAGGAGAGCACGAGCACACCGGAACCATGCAGTGTCGCCAGGTCAGCCGCCGAGATCTCCGACCCGTCCCGGTCGCCGACACAATCGAGCACCACGAGGTCGTAGGACTCCAGGCCAGCGACGTCCCCGCCTCCGAAGACCGGCGCCCATCTACGAGCTTCGGCGAGATCGCGCAGCCGGCGCGCTCGCAGCTCGCTCGAAGCTCCGCCTGTCGCGGTCATGGATTCGACCACGATGTTCCGAGCGCTCCATCTCCGCATGGCGTCGCCCACCCCGATTTCGAAGCTGTCGACCCTAGGATCCGCATGTCTTCGTACTCGACAGGCTCTCGCTCGTGTATGAGCTCGTACTTGCTGGAGGTTGAAGTGGGTTTCCGCCGGGTTTGCAGCAGTCTGGTGATTGCGGGAACTCAATCAAGCCTCTTGGGGTGGAGTCGATGCCGCGTCCGGTGGCGGGCGGAACCGCGATGAGCCCGGAGATGCGACGAGCCCCCCGAGCGATGCTCGAGGGGCTCGTCGTGAGGCGTTTCCTTGGGCCTAGTTCGCGACCGTGGCGCAGATCGCGTAGGCCTGGAGGGACCACGTCTCGGAATTGCTGAGGGCGTCCTCCGTGGCCGTGACCGTCCAGACGGTGTCCGAGGTCGGGCGGCTTTCGTATACCGCGATCTCGCCCTTCGGGCCGGTGCCCGAGGGGACCCGGTAGCCGCCGCCGAGGACCTTTGTCCCGGAGGGGCAGGTCGCGGTCGCCGTCTTCGTGTCGGTGTCGTTGACGGCGGTCGCGATGCCGTTGACGTTCGCCCAGCCACCGACGGCCGACGGTCCGGTCGGACCCTGGTCGCCGGTCAGACCCTTGTCGCCGGTCGGACCCTTGTCGCCGGTGAGGCCCTTGTCGCCGGTCGGACCCTTGTCGCCGGTGAGGCCCTGGTCGCCGGTCAGACCCTTGTCGCCGGTCGGACCCTTGTCGCCGGTGAGGCCCTTGTCGCCGGTGAGGCCCTGCGGACCCTGGTTACCAATGGCACCTGTGTCGCCAGTGGCGCCCTTGTCGCCGGTGAGGCCCTGCGGACCCTGGACGCCGGCGGGACCCTGGTCGCCAGTGGCTCCCTTGTCGCCGGTCGGACCCTTGTCGCCGGTGAGACCCTGCGGACCCTGGTCACCAATGGCACCTGTGTCGCCAGTGGCTCCCTTGTCGCCGGTCGGACCCTTGTCGCCGGTGAGGCCCTGCGGACCCTGGACGCCGGCGGGACCCTGGTCGCCAGTGGCGCCCTTGTCACCTGTAGCGCCGTTGTCACCGGTAGCGCCCTTGTCGCCGGTGGCGCCCTTGTCGCCGGTGAGGCCCTGGTTGCCCTGCGGACCCTGGTCGCCAATGGCTCCCTTGTCACCCGTAGCGCCCTTGTCGCCGGTCGGACCCTTGTCACCCGCGGGACCCTGAGGGCCAGCGGGGCCTGCGGGGCCTGCGGGGCCCTCTGCGGGGCCTGCGGGGCCTGCGGGGCCCGCGGGCCCGGCCGGTCCAATCAGGCCTACGGGGCCTATGGGGCCGAGCGGACCCTGGGGCCCGCGAGGCCCTTTCAGAGCCTGGCTCTTAACCTTGCAGCGCTTTGCGGACGCAGGCTTGCATTTCTTCGCAGCGAACGCCGCCTGCGTGTTCCAGACGGGCGTAAACACAAAAGAAGTAACGAGGGCAACCAGTAGCCCAAGCCCAAGCCTCCGCACTACGTTGACCATTCCATTGGTTAGGTGAAGCGAAATCCACAGCATCCTTGCTGATCCTCCTTGTTTAACGGGTGCCAAGCTAACGTAACACGATATTCGTCCAATTTCGCGTCCAATATTTCAAGAATCGATTGGACGCATCCTGGCTCCGTAATGCCTCGTCCAAATGCAGTTCGCTTTGCCCCTCTTCAGGACCGCCGGCTGCGTGTCGATACCCGGGCACGAGCAATCACTGCACCGCCGAGACGATCGAATGAGGACAAAAATGAACTTCACACCCAGCGAATCAGCGCCGACCGGACCGTCATTCCTAGCCTTCCGTCTGGTTGTTGTGATTCTGGCCGCCGCGCTGGGAGTGGCCGTCGGCGGCTGGTGGCTCATAGCGAGAGACAACGGTTCCTCGAACGGTGCCAAGCCTGTTGCCGCTTCGGCCGGTGACCTTCGTGCGCTCCCGAGCTCGGTGGGCCACGTCGTCTACTGGGCCGGCCCAAAGACATCGGCCACGTACGAGCTGACCCGCACCAGTCGGGGCTACGTATACCTCCGGTATCTACCGCAGGGCGTCCAGGTTGGTGACGAGAGGCCTCAGTTCCTCACTGTTGGCACCTACCCGAAGCCCGACGCATTCGCAAGCGTGGAGAAAGCCGCGAAGAGAAAGGACGAGATCGTCCGTAAGCTCAGCGACGGCGGCCTCGCCGTCGCATCGCCGCAGCGTCCCCAGAGCGTCTACTTCGCCTTCCCGGGCTCCGATCTCCTGGTCGAGGTGTACGACCCATCGCCTGCCCAGGCGCTGCGGGCCGTCGTCTCCGGCCAAGTCAAGCCGATCCAATAAGTAACTAACGGATTGCCCGCACCGCCCGGAGTGCGGTCACCCGGGCTTACTTGTAGCGCTTCCGCCTGAAGACGTCCGTCTTCAGCGAATCCACTCGGTCCAGGAACAAGATTCCGTCGAGGTGATCGAGCTCATGAAGAAGGCAGCGGGCCTCAAATCCCTCTGAAACGACCCGCCGCCGATCCTGCTCCGGCGTACCGGCCTCGATCACGATCCGGGTCGCACGCCTCACATTTGCGGTGAAGTCCGGAATGCTCAGACACCCTTCGCGCGCGACCTCGCCACCGGAGGCCTCGACGACTCGCGGGTTGACGAGCACCAGCAACCCGTTCGGGTTGGTCGCTCTTCGATGATCGCTCACGTCTACAACCACCATCCTGACCAGCTCGTCGAGCTGCGGAGCCGCGAGCCCGACGCAGCCGGGATGCGCTCGCATCGTGTCGACAAGATCGCCTCCAACCCGGGCGATTTCGTCGCGCCTCGATGAATCGAGCGGCGCGGCCGTCTTCTTCAGAGACGGATGCGGGTAATGAAGAACGGCGCGAACGGCCACGCGAACGTTCGTCGTGCTCAGAGCGCGTCGCGCTCGAGTTCGCGGAAGCTCAGCTCGACTTTCTGCTCGCTGCAGACCGTCGCTAGCTTCTTCTCGAGAGACGCGACGTCGCACGTGTCCGGGACCCCAACTTCGAGCAGCATCGCGTAGAGCGGTGTCTCGCCCTCTTCTTCGAGCACCCGCGTGGTGAGATCGCTGATGTTGACCTGCTCGACGGCGAGGACGGACGAGATCGAGTGAAGTATCCCGGGATGATCGACGCCGTAGACGCTCAGAATGTGTGAAGGTCCAGCCTCTCCGTGGGCCTCGATCTGTTCGATCTCGCTCACGGCCAGCCCTTCGAGGTCGAGCTGCTCTCGTACCGGCTCCAGATCTGCCCGCAGACGATCAAGATCCGTGGTCTCCGGCACGGAGACGATCAGGGTCATGGTGAAGTGCCCGCGCAAGATCGCCATTTGCGAGTCCTCGACGTTCCCGTGGTGCACGAGGAGCGCTTGAGAGACAGCCGCGACGATGCCCGGCTTGTCACGTCCGATCGCGGAGAGGGCAAATAGGCGCATCGAGGCAAGGATATTGGTGCGGCGCGACCAGACCATTGCCGTGCCGCCTGGACGAAGCGGCCGCCCAGTGGGCGGCCGCTTCGTGTCTGTGGCTATATCCGCGTTTGCGCCTACAGGCCCCAGCTCGTAGACCAGCGCGAGCGGCTCCAGCGCGAGCGCGTCTCCTCGATGGTCGTGCTGTCGGCGCCCGAGTAGCAGTCGCAGCTCCACCGTGAACGCGCCCAGTCTGCGCCCAGCGAGCCTGAGGCCTCGCTCCAGCGCGAGCGGCTCCAGCGCGAGCGCGTGTAGTCGATCTCACCGGTGGCCGCATCTACGAGCGTGTTGGGCGTCAGGTTCTTGTTCGAGATCAGCTTGTCGCCGGAGGCTTTGTACGCGTTGACCGCGTCCAGCTCCTTGCCGCCACCCGGCAGCGTGCGGAGCGTGTTGAGGATCGCGCCCTTCACCTGGTTCGGCGTCCACTTGGGGCGCTTCTGCAGGATGCTCGCGATCACGCCCGAGACGATCGGCGCCGACATCGAGGTGCCGCCCGCCTGGATGTACTGGCCGTCGCCCTTGATGCAGCTCGGGCACAGCGAGGCGAATTCGCTGCCGGCTGCGAGCGACGAGATGATGTGCGCGCCCGGGGCGTAGAGGTCCGGCTTTGCGAAGCCGTCCTGCGTCGTGCCGCGCGTCGACCAGCTCGCGCGGACGTCGTCCCCGATGTCTTTCGTGCCGTTGTCGTCGACTGCGCCGACGGAGATCACGTATGGGTCGTTGCCGGGTGCGTACTGAGCGGCGTCGGCGTCCGTGCCGCGGTTGCCGGCGGCGGCCACCACCACGATGCCCTTGAACCACGCGGCCTCCGCCGCGGCGTCGAGCGGGTCGGTCTTGTACGACTCCGCGACAGCCGACTCGACCGACAGGTTGACGACGCGGATGTTGTAGGTGCTCTTGAAGTCGACCGCGAACTGCAGGCCGTAGATCACGTCGAGAACGGTGGCGTTGCCCTCGTCGTCGGAGGCCTTGATCGAGACCAGGTTCGCGTCCGGCGCGGCGCCGGCGTATTTGCCCCGCAGGGAGTCGCTCGAGGCGCGGTAGCCACTGTTGCCCGCGATCAGCCCCGCCACGTGGGTGCCGTGCCCGTAGGTATCGGTCAGCTTCGTGGCATCCGGGTGGGTCGCCACCGAGGCGACCACGCGCGAGGCCGAGTTCGACTGCGAGGTCCGGAAGTCGGGGTGGTCGCCGGCGATGCCGGTGTCGATCACCGCTACACCCACGCCCTTCCCGGTCGCGTCGTTCCAGAGGTTCGACGCCTTCACCGACTGGTTGAAGGAGGTCGCCATCTTGTTCGGGTCGAAGTTGACGAGCGTCTGCGGCTCGACACGCGCATTCACCGAGACCGCGCGCACGCCGTCGCGCGACGCGAGGCGGTTCGCCTCGGAGGCGCTCATGCGGGCAACGAGGCCATTGATCACGTGGAGGTCGCCGGTCACACGGCCGCCTGCGGTGCGCACGAGCTTGCGCGCGTCGCGCGGCTCGACGCCGGCCCGGAACTGGACGATTGCCTCGACCTGCGTTGCGGGGCGCGTGGCCGCCAGCTTTGCGAGGGCGGGGCTGGCGCCGCCGTCCACGGTCGCGGCGGCCGCCTGGCCGCCCTGCGGTAGCGAGGGGATGCCCGCGGTCGCGAAGGCGAAGGGGAGGGATACGGCCGCAGCCAGTAGAGCCGCCGAGCACATGGCCCAGAAGCCCCAGCGGATGCGCAGCGGGGGGGCACAGTAAGTCACGAGCGGGATCAACCTCCGTGTCGATCTCGGGGGATTGCGGGGAATCAGCGGCCCGTCCTGACCTCGCAGCGGGGAGCACTTGCTGCGTCATCGGCGGGGGGCCAGAATCCACTCTGGGGGAGGCCGAGAGGCCCGGCAACTCTTTATGGCCCGTTTGGACCTTTGTTCTAAAGGTCGAGACGCGAAAACGGCGAACGAAGCGTTTAGAGGAGCCGCGTGAAGGGCCCAGACCGCCGGCAGGGGATCGGGGCCGGGGTGCGCGTGCCTGTCAGCGACTCCGGCGGAGGGAACTCGCGGCCGCGTGCTCGAGCTCGTGGATGACCGGCAAGGGCTTCCCGCGGCGACGACGTTGGCGGGCATGCTTCGCAGCACGACGCGTGCGATCTAGGCGGGTCCGAACAACGCTTCGCCTCCGAGGGCCGGCATGGTCGGTCTTGTCCAGGTCATACACTCGATTCGTGGCCGAGCACCCGGAATGGCAGCGCCTGGACTGGGTTGTCGTGGACGAGAGCGTCGCACCCGGTCTATCCGAGGACGAGCGGAGGGGCCAGATCATGGGTGCCGGAGACCGGTCAGCCACGGTGGTGGTGAAGCTTGGCGGCGAGACGTCGGATAGCGACCTCGTGATCACGGTCATGTTGGACCTGATCACGCCTGTTCAGCGGTAGCCGGCCGCCGCGAGGGCGGCGCGCACCGCGGCCGGAAGATGATTCCCTTGACCGTGGCTTCGCGTGCTTCAATTAGCGGACCAGAGAAAGGAGGTGGTCCGACTGAATCACATGTTTCTCGGGACGCTGGAGGTGCGGGGCCGCTAGGCGGCCGCCCGTTCCCGCCGTCGCGTGAGCGGCGGCGTGGCGCGTGCAGGGTGCGAGCCGCGTAGCGGAATCCACCCTAGCGCCGGTGAGCGGCGGAGCCGGGGCCACGTCCCACCCGGCAGACCAAAACCCGCTTCTCGCTCCGAATCGCACCTGAAGAAGGGCCGCCCGTCACGGGCGGCCCTTCGCACATCGGACAGCCGTAGGATTGCGCGATGGCACTCGTAAGGCTTCGCGGGCCTCTCAAGAAGCTCGCCGGGGACCGCTCGGAGCACGCGATCGAAGCTGGCTCGGTAGGTGAGCTGCTTCGCGAGCTCGAGCGGGCGCAGCCCGCGGTGGGCGGCTGGATCCTCGATGAGCGAGGACTCATCCGCCGGCACATCAATGTCTTCGTGAACGGTGAGCGCGCGACGGAGGAGACGTCGGTCGGCGACGACGACCAGATCGAAGTCCTTCCAGCGATCTCAGGAGGTAGGCAATGACGGAACTTCTCGCCGGAACCCGCAAGGGCCTGTTCGTGCTCGGCGGCGAGCCGGGCGCCGACTTCGACGTGAAGGCACGGGCGTTCGCCGGGGAGCCGGTCGAATACGCGATGCGCGACCCTCGTACGGGCCGTCTGCTCGCTTCCGTGACCTCTCCCATCTACGGGCCGAAGATCTGGTACACGGATGACCCCTCGAGCGAGTGGCAGCAAGCGGAAGGGGTCGCGCTGCCGGAGGGCGGCGACGCGGCGCTCGAGCGAATATGGGTGATCGTCACAGGCGAGCGCGACGGGACGCTCTACGCAGGGGGCGACCCGGGCGTACTGTTCGAGAGCCGCGACGACGGCGCGACCTGGGAGCTGAACCGCCCGCTCTGGGAGCATCCGACCCGCCCTTCCTGGGAGCCGGGGGGCGGCGGGCTCTGCCTCCACTCGATAGTGCCGTGGCCGGGAGACCCGGCCCGGCTCGCGCTCGGGATCTCCGCGGCCGGGGTCTGGCTGACCGAGGACGGCGGCGGGCAATGGCGGCACGGCAACCACGGCCTCGTTCCCCGTTACCTGCCCGAAGAGGCACGGGCGGGCGCCACCAATCTCTGCGTCCATCGCCTCCACCGTGCGCCGAAACAGCCCGAGCGGATGTTCATGCAGTTCCACGGCGGGGTCTATCGGTCCGACGACGCCGGTGAGACCTGGACGGACATCGGAGCCGGGCTGCCGTCCGACTTTGGCTTCCCGATGGTGCTCGATCCAGCAGACCCCGACAGCGCCTTTGTCATCCCGCTGGCGTCCGACGAGGACCGCGTCACAGCCGACGGTCGCGTACGGGTATACGAGACACGCGACGCCGGCGCCAGCTGGGCGGAACGCGGCGACGGGCTGCCGCATGAGGACGCGTACCTGACAATTCTCAGGCAGGCGTTCGATCGGTCTGGCGAGGGATCGGCGCTCGAGTTGTATTTCGGGGCGACATCCGGAGACGTCTTCGGTTCGGCCGACGCTGGAGCGAGCTGGTTCACCGCGGCCAGTCACCTGCCGCCTGTGTACTCCGTCAGAGCCACGCACTGACCAGAACGGGGGTATGAGCATGTCGCGAATCGAGCTCGATCCGTCCCACATCATGCAGGTCGGGATGGGGTTCTGGCCGTCGAAGACGCTGCTGTCGGCGGTGGAGCTGGAGCTGTTCACGCAGCTCGGCGCCGAGTCGATGACCGGGGAGGAGATCGGTGAGCGACTCGGCCTCCACCCGCGGGCAATCTTCGATTTTCTCGACGCACTCGTCGCGCTGCGCTTCCTGGAGCGGGACGGGAGCGGGGCGGATGGCCGCTATCGCAACACCGCTGAGACCGCGCAGTTCCTGGACAAGCGCAGTCCGACTTACATCGGCGGGATCCTGGAGATGGGCAACGCCCGGCTGTATCGATTCTGGGGAGATCTCACCGACGCGCTTCGGACCGGCGAGCCGCAGAACGAGATCAAGCACACCGGCAAGCCGATGTTCGATGAGCTGTACAGCGACCCTGCCCGTCTCGAGCAGTTCATGAACGCCATGCAGGGCGTCTCGCTCGGCAACTTCCATGCCTTGGCCGAGAAGTTCGATTTCTCCAAGTACAAGACGGTTTGCGATGTCGGCGGCGCTACCGGCCAGCTCTGCACGATTCTCGCAACCCACCATCCGCATCTTCAATGCACGAGCTATGACCTCGCGGTCGTCACGCCGATCGCCCAGAAGGCGATCGCCGCGGCGGGGGTGGCCGACCGCGTGACTGCCACGTCGGGCGACTTCTTCGCGGACCCGATTCCCGCGGCGGATGTGATCACGATGGGCCTGATCCTGCACGACTGGAACCTGGATCGGAAGAAGCACCTGATCAGGTCCGCTTACGAAGCCCTCCCGGAAGGAGGCGCGTTCATCGTGATCGAGAACCTCATCGATGACGATCGCCGCGAAAACGCGTTCGGGCTGATGATGTCGCTCAACATGCTGATCGAGTTCGGCGACGCGTTCGACTACACCGGCAGTGACTTCGCCGAGTGGTGCCGAGAGGCCGGCTTTCGCGATGTTGAGATCCTGCCGCTGACCGGTCCGGCGAGCGCCGGCGTCGCTTATAAATAGCCTGGCCGCGGAGCGTTAGCTCAGCTGTTCGCGCAGCGCGGCAACGTCTTGACGCAGTGCATCGAGGTCTTGCCTGAGGCGGGCGACCTCACCGGCGAGATCCGGCTCCGAAATTTGAGGGGCCGAATCGTGATCGATGGGCTGGGACTCAGC
>JBKOZI010000142.1:0-13120 GCA_046725795.1 Actinomycetota bacterium | reverse complement strand
GTACCGCAGGGATGGTCGATGTGAAGCTGACCGAGACCGATCTGCCCTGGCTCTTCGGGATCAAGCTCGTGCCGTTCATCAACGCGCACGCGCGGGTGTCGATCATGAATGCCGACACCGTCAGCGGTGCCCTGCCCGTGGGGGTGCCGGACGTGAACCCGAAGAAAGCACGCGTCACCTTCAGCTCCAGGCAGACGCGGCAGCGCTGGCGGCCGCGGGCGACTTTCGTGTGCCCTGCTCCGATGGACCGATCGTCAGCCAGGCCCAGAACTATGGAGGAGACCAGTACAACGCGCAGGTCGGTGGAACGCTGCCGTCCAACGTGCACATGAAGATCAACTCGGCCACCTACCACAACCAGTCGTCGCCTGTCGACGACACGGTGAACACGGGGTCGCCCTGTACCGCAGGGATGGTCGATGTGAAGCTGACCGAGACCGATCTGCCTTGGCTCTTCGGGATCAAGCTCGTGCCGTTCATAAACGCGCATGCGCGAGTTTCGATCATGAATGCCGACACCGTCAGTGGTGCCCTGCCCGTGGGGGTGCCGGACGTGAACCCGAAGAAAGCACGCGTGACCTTCATCAACGAAAGCAGCGGAGCGGTGCTCGCGACTCGAGAGCTGACGCGGACCCCGGGCCTGGTGAACGGGCTCGGGGTCTGGGACAATTCCGATTCGCCGCTTCCCGTCACGGTCGACGCAGCCGACATAGGCGTCCGGATCGCTTTGAGCGGCGGTTCGTCCACTACCTGTGGCGATCCCCTGGTGGAGTGCTATGACCTCGGCTCTGCGAGCGGCGCCGTCTACGTGCGCGGCTGGTCAGGCACGGGCACCGGCGATCAGCCGGACGCGCCGCGGGCGCGCGACGTCACATTGTTCGCGGGCTCGTGCAACGACGCATACTTCTCGTCGTCCAGCTCGACCTGCACGATCGGCGTGCGGGCGAAGGTCGACTTCGGAGGTGGCGGTCCGGCGGCCGTGGGAGCCCAGGTGACGGCTGTCACCGGAGGGAAGAGCTACGCGCTCGCCTACGACCCCGGCTCCGGTCTGTGGCAGTCGGACGCCGTCATTCCCGTCGCTCCCGGCGCCGGCCCGGTGCCCGTGGAGCTGAAATGGGAGGAGACCAGCGGGAGCCAGGGCGGCAACACATGCACGACGACCGGCGGTAACAAGTGCAAAGGGACCTTCGGGACCGTCCAGCGGTCGTTCGGCGCCAGCAGCAGTCGTTCCGGCGCGATCAAGCTCGCCCAGATCTTCGAGAACGGCGCTTTCGGGGCCAATTCCTTCGAGATGTGCAGCGCCGTTCAGACCAGCTGCACCCACGATCTCGTGGTAAAGATCGGCGTTGCCGGAAGCCTGAAGGACGCGCAGAGCGTCGACGACCCGGTGGTCTCGCTGCGCGTTGTCGGCGGAAGCCAGAACCAGTCCCTCGACTGCGATCCGAACGTGTCCCAGTTCAAGGACGAGCTGGCGCTTGGCTGCACGCCGCTCTACGCGAAGACGCAGGGCGCGCCCTGCCCGTCCAGCACCTCCGCGCTGTGGGCCTCTCCCCAACCGTGGTCGTGCGTCGCGCTTCAGACGGGGACCGCCGTGAACCAGGTGCCCGCCGGGCTCAACAAGCGCATCCTCGGGTCGGAGAAGCCGACGTCGTGCTCGTCGCCCAACAACTGGAGCCAGTTCCCGAACCTGCCGCCCGGGGACCCGCGCATCGTGCACGTCTTCCTGACGCCGTACGGCTCCTTTTCCGGAAACGGGAGCGCCACCGTCCCGGTCAGCGACTTCGCCACCTTCTACGTGACCGGCTGGACATCTCAGGGGTCGGGATTCGCGAACCCCTGTCGGGGGAACGGCGATGACCCCGTGCCGGGCAACGACGCCGGCTACATCGTCGGACATTTCATCAAGTACATCCAAACGCTGAACGACGGTAGCGGCGGAACGCAGCCATGTGACATGAGCTCGTTCGGACTGTGCGTCGCCATGCTCACTGAATAAGGAGGGATCCGAAATGCAGTTCATTCGCAGACCACTATCGACCCAGGAACTCCAGAGGCTGGTCTCCACGCGCGGCGGGATGGTCGCGGTCGCAAGCCTCGTCGCCGTGCTCGCGGGAACCATGCTCCTGGTCTTCCTGAGCCAGTATCGCCAGCGGGTCGCGGACTCCGGCAACACGGTACGGGTGCTGGTCGCAAGGAACCTGATCGAGAAGGGCAGCCCCGGCGATGTGATCGCGAGCAAGGGACTGTTCGAGACCGCCAGCATCAAGCAGGGCGAGCGGAAGAGCGGCGCGATCGCGGATCCCGCGAGCCTCAAGGGCGAGGTCACGGCGAACGACATCTATCCGGGCGAGCAGCTGACCACGCGGGACTTCACCGGCGCGACTGATTCAGTCACCAACAAGGTGTCCGACTTCGAGCGCGCGGTCTCGATCCCGCTCGATGCCGCCCACGGGATGATCGGCGACGTGCGCACCGGCGATCACGTCGACGTGCTCGCCGGATTCAACGTCGACACCGGCTTGGGGCGGCCCCGTCCGGTGCTCAGGGCGGTGATGCAGGACGTGCTCGTGCTGCGGGCGCCGAGCCAGGCAAAGGGCGGCATGAACGCGTCCAACAACACACAGAACGTAGTGCTGCGCGCGCCTGACCAGAAGGCATGGGAGTTCGCGTTCTCGTCGGAGTACGGAAAGGTCTGGATAGTGCTGCGACCCAAGGCGGGCGCCGAGGAGACGAGGCCATCGCCCGTGACGCTCGAGAAGGTGCTGTTCGGAATCAAGCCGATCTCGGTGAAGAAGCTGATTCGTGGGGCAAGTCGATGAAGCCGCCCGTCAAGGCCGTTGTCGCGCTCGACACCGGGGCGGATCGAGACGTCGTCGCGGCCCTGCTCTCGGACGATCCCGAACTCGAGATCCTCGACATCGTCGACGGCCTCGAGGCGAGCTGGACCGTCCTCACCAGGGCGGCCGCGGACCTCGTGGTCGTAGCCTGCGAGGGATACTCGGAGAGCGCGCTCTCCTTCATCGGAGGCTCGGTCCGGCAATGGCCTGAGCGGCCGGTGGTCGTCCTCTGCGGAGGCTCGCCGAATGGCTTCGTCCGCCGGGTCTTCGAGGCCGGCGCCGACGACATCCTGCCGCTTTCCACCGGAGCAGAGAACTCGTCCCCCGCGGATGTCGCCTTCGCTCTGCAAAAGGCAGTCGCTCGCAAGAACGGGCTGTCACGCGCCGGCGGCTCAGCGCCGGGAGCGATGATCTGCGTTCTCGGACCAAAGGGCGGAATCGGGAAGACTCTGATCGCCTCGAACCTCGCGGCGGCGCTGGCCGGCGCCGGGGAGAAGGTGGCGATGGTCGATCTCGACCTGCAGTTCGGCGATCTCGGCCTCGCGCTGGGATTGAGGCCCGGCAAGACGATCTACGACCTGGCGACGTCGAGCGGCTCGCTGGACGCGGAAAAGCTGGACGCATATCTGGCGCCCCACGATTCGGGAGCACGCGCGCTGCTCGCCCCCACCCGTCCGGATCAGGCGAGCTCGATCACGGCGGAGTTCCTGGACCGCGTCTACTCGACGCTTCGCTCGACGAACGACTACGTCGTCGTGGACACGCCACCCGGTTTCACCTCCGAGGTCCTCGCCTCGATAGACAGCTCGTCTCATGTCTGCGTCGTCGGAATGCTCGACGCGCTCGCGCTCAAGAGCACGAAGCTCGCGCTCGAGACGCTCGAGCTCATGGGCTATGAGCAGGAGCGGATCCGGCTGGTGCTCAATCGGGCCGACAGCCGCGTGGGGATAACGCATGAAGACGTCGTCACGATCGTGGGAAGGAAGCCGGACCTGCTCGTGCCGAGCGATCGAGAGATCACCTGCTCCATCAACAGCGGGTCGCCGATCGTCCTGAGCGAGAAACGGTCAGAGGCGGCGAAGGCATTCCGCTCGCTGGCCGCCCTGTACTCCTCGCCGCCGGCGGACGTGCTGCAGAAGAAAAACGGGCGCCGCCTGCTGGCAAGGAGGAAGAGCTAGATGAACCTTCAGGAGAGGCTCTCGGCTGCACGCCCGGTTTCGACCGGGGAGACAAACGACTCCTTCGCCGAGGTCAAGAACCGCATTCACTTCGCGGTGATCGCGGAGCTCGGCCCCCAGCTCTTCAACGCTGAGATGGACCATGCCGCTCTCCGTGCCCGGGTCATGGCCGACATACAGGGGCAGCTCGCTCAGGAAACATGGATCGCCCGCGAGGACCGAGCGCGGCTCGCCGATGAGATCGCCGACGACATCCTCGGGCACGGGCCGCTCGAGCGCCCGCTCGCCGACGAAGACGTGACCGAGATCATGATCAACGGGCCGTTCGATGTCTGGGTCGAGCGGAAGGGACTCCTGCACCAGACGCCGATACGGTTCACAGACGAGTCCCACCTGCGCCGGATCATCAACAAGATCGTCGCCCAGGTCGGCCGGCGGATCGATGAATCCTCACCCATGGTGGACGCGCGCCTGCCCGACGGCAGCCGCGTCAACGCGGTGCTGCCCCCGCTCTCGCTCTCGGGGCCGCTCGTCACGATCCGGAAGTTCAGCAAGCGACGGCTCGATCTAAACGCTCTCGTCCAGCTGGGCTCGCTCACCCCGGAGACGGTCGATTTCTTCGAGCGCTGCCTGCGGGCGGAGCTCAACATCCTGATCTCAGGCGGCACGGGCTCCGGGAAGACGACGCTGTTGAACGCAATGTCGACCGCGATTCCGGACTCCGATCGAATCGTCACGATCGAGGACGCGGCCGAGCTTCGCTTGAACCAGCGGCACGTGCTGCGGCTCGAGGCGCGGCCGAAGAACATCGAGGGGGAGGGCGAGATCCCGATCCGCGAGCTGGTGCGGAACTCGCTCCGGATGCGCCCCGACCGCATCATCGTCGGCGAGGTTCGCGGCGCCGAGGCCCTGGACATGCTCCAGGCGATGAACACCGGCCACGACGGCTCTCTTTGCACGGTGCACGCCAACACGCCCCGTGACGCGCTCGCCCGCATCGAGACGATGGTTCTGATGGCCGGTTACGACCTTCCCGTTCGTGCGATCCGGCAGCAGGTGGCAGCGGCGCTCGACCTGATCGTCCACATCGAACGGCTCCAGGACGGGTCGCGGAAGGTCACCACCGTGACCGAGGTACAGCGCATGGAGTCGGACGTGATCACGCTCCAGGACATCTTCGAGTTCAGGCTGAAAGAGGTGAGAGACGACGGGACCGTTGTCGGTGCTGTGGCCTCGACCGGCCTCCGACCGACCTTCTCGCAGAAGTTCGAGAAGCACGGGATAACTCTCCCTGACAGCCTGTTCGCAGACGGCTCGAGTCCGGTTCCAGAGTTCGTCAGGGCAGCGCGGCGATGAGACGTTTCGCGACAAGCGCCGTCGTCCTGGCGTTGGCGGTCGGTCTGGTCGCGCCGGGCGTCGCCTTTGGAAGTGGAGCACAGCTCATCCAAGGCGGCGGAGCGCACTTCCCCGCCCGCTCCTTCGTGCTGACCGTGCCGCGGGGTACCTCGGTCGATCCCAAGCAGCTCGAGGTGCGTGAGAACGGAGGAACGGTCCGCGCGCTCTCCGTCTCGAACCCCAAAGCCGTGGGCGACGCGAAGTTCGGCGTCGTTCTGGTGATCGACGCGACCGAGACCATGCGTGGGAGCGCAGTCGGGGACGCGATGCGCGCCGCACGAGCTTTCGCAAGGCAAAGGAACCCGCAACAGCCGCTCGGGGTGATCACCTTCAACGTGGAGCCCAAGACGCTCCTCCCTCTGACCACGGATCAGTCGGCGATCGACTCCGTGCTCGCGGGCTCGCCCTCGCTGTTCGCGCGTGGAACCCACATCAACGACGCGGCCACCGCCGCTGTCGCGCTCCTGAAGCAGGCAAAAGTCGCCGCGGGGTCGGTCGTGGTCCTCTCGGACGGGGCGGATACCGGCAGCCGAACGAGCGCCAAGGACGTAGCCGCCCAGGCCAGGGCGGCGGGCGTTCGGATCTTCACGGTCGCCTTGCGCTCGAGCTCGTTCGACCCCTCGGTGCTGAGAAGCCTCGCTTCCAACAGCCGGGGCCGCTACTCGGAGACCACCTCCTCCAGTGCACTTGCGGGCATCTACGGCGCGCTGGGCTCCGAGCTGGCGAACCAGTACCTCATCAGCTACCGGTCGAACGCCGGCCTGGACAGCAGGGTGGTGGTCGAGGCAAGCACGACCGAGGGGTCGCTTCTCGCCACAAGTGAGTATGTGACCCCACCACTTCACGCGCGTGCTGCCGCCCGGCCGGAGCAGCGTGGTTTCTGGCGCTCGGCGTTGGCGATGATCGTGATCAGCTTCGGCTGCGCACTCGTGCTCGCGCTCGGGATTCTCGCGGTCCTTGCGGCCCGCCCGCGCCGCCGCGCGCTCGCCGAGCGGATGGAGGGGTTCGTGACGCCGGTCAAGCCTGAGGAGACGAAGAGCTGGAGCGCCGCCCTCACCGGCAGCATGCTCGCGGGGACCGAAAGGTCGCTGGCGCAAACGAGATGGTGGAGCACCTTCAAGGAGGAGCTCGAGGTCGCCCGCATCGAGAGACCGGCAGCTCAAATCGTCCTTGGGACCGTGGGAGCGACGATCGTCTCGGTCTGGCTCCTGGCTGCGATAAGCGGAAGCGCGCTCATCGCGCTGCTCGGGCTCGGCCTGCCGTTCGCCGTCCGGGCCTACATAAAGCACCAGCTCGAGGGACAGAGGAGGCTGTTCGCCGACCAGCTGGCCGACAATCTCCAGGTGATCGCTTCGGCGATGCGCGCCGGACACAGCTTCGTCGGCGCGCTCGCGGTGTCGGTGGAGGACGCTGCCGAGCCGGCCAGAAGCGAGTTCCGACGGGTCGTCGCCGATGAGCAGCTCGGCGTCCCGATCGAGGAAGCGCTGGGCCTGGTCGTCAGGCGCATGGAGAGCCGCGACCTCGAACAGGTCGTGCTGGTGGCGACGCTTCAGCGCCAGACAGGTGGCAACACGGCCGAGGTCGTCGACCGTGTCGCGGACACGATTCGCGAGCGTTCCGAGCTTCGCCGAATGGTGAGGACCCTGACCGCCCAGGGCCGCATGTCGCGCTGGGTCGTCACGGCTCTGCCCGTCGCCCTCCTACTCATGATCACCGCGACCAACCCGCGGTACATCGACCCGCTCTACAGCAGCACGATCGGCCGGGTGATGCTGGTGATTGCGACCGTGATGGTGGTCGCGGGCTCGTTCGTGATCAAGCGCATCGTGACCATCAAGGTGTGACGGGAAAGCGATGATCCTTGCTCTTCTGACAGCCCTGCTTCTGGGGGGGACCGCGGTGGCGCTCGCGCTGCGGGCCGCGTTCATGCCTCGCATCGGGGCCGTGAAGCAGGTCAAGCAGATCCAGGCGTACGGTTTTTCGGATCAGTGGAGCGAGCCGCGACCGCGCCGGACGCTCAGGCAGAACGTCGACAGTCTCGCCACCCTGGTCGGCAACGCGGTCGGAACTCGCTCGGGCCGCTTCTCCGAGGCGGAGGTGCGGAAGCAGCTCGTGAGCGCCGGCCTCTACACGATCACCCCGGCGACCTTCGTCGGGTACCGCGTGCTGTGCACGATCGGAGTGCCCGCGTTCTTCCTCTGGTGGGCGTCCACGACAGGGGCGCCCGGTTCCTTCGTGGTCCTGGGCGGGCTCTTCGGCGCCCTCAGCGGCTGGGTCGTGCCGATGACCGTCCTGCGGAAGCGCTCGGAGCGTCGCTTCGAGGAGATCGAGTACGAGCTGCCCGAGCTCGTCGATCTGCTGGTTGTGACCGTCGAGGCCGGCCTCGGATTCAACAGCGCGATGCAGTCCGCTGCGAGCCGGCTCGAGGGGCCACTCGGGGACGAATTGCGTCTCACGCTCCAGGAGCAGCGCATGGGTCTCTCCACCAACGAAGCGCTGTCGAACATGCTCGGGCGCTGTGAGACGCCCTCGATGCGTTCGTTCGTTCGCTCCGTCCTTCAGGGCGAGACGCTCGGCGTTTCGATTGGAACGATCATGCGAAACCTGGCGGTCGAGATGCGCAAGCGGCGACGCCAGGCCGCGGAGGAACGGGCGCAGAAGGCCCCGATCAAGATCCTCTTCCCGCTGGTCTTCCTGATCTTCCCTGCGCTGTTCGTCGTGCTGCTGTTCCCGGCCGCTTACTCGTTCATGCAGGCATTCGGGGGATGAACGGCCAGGCAGTCGTCGAGCGGGAGCGCGGCCAGGTCGTCTGCGAGCGGTGCCTGGTGGCCGCCAACCCCTGGACGCGCCTGAAGGGCCTGCTAGGACGCCGTGAGCTTTCGTCCGAGGAGGGTCTCCTGCTCCGGCCGGCGGCGGCCATCCACACCTGGTTCATGCGCTTTCCGATCGACGCGGTCTTCCTGGACCGGAACCTGACCGTCCTCGAGGTGGTCCCCCGCCTGGGACGCTGGCGCACTGCCGGGCGGCGCGGCGCCCGAGCCGTCCTGGAGCTGAGGGCCGGCGAATGCGAGCGCCGAGGCATCGGGCCCGGCGACCGGCTGGTGGTGCTCGATGCGAGTCGCCAGTGGTCGCGGCCGTAAGTACGGTCGTGCTTGGGCGAGCGAGAACCGAGCAGGGCCAGGACGCAGGGAGGTCGCATGCCGCGTGGCATGCGACCGACCGAGGACGCCGCCAGGCGACGGTTCGCAGCCGACCAAGTGCGGGCGTATTTACGGCCGGGGCCGCTAGCGCGGCAGGGCGCGAGGCGGTCGTCGTGCTCGCGGCCTCAGGGCTGTCGGCGCTTTGCCTGTTGCATCTCGGCGTCGGCCCTCGGGCGCTAATCGCGGCGGTGGTCGTCTCGGTGCTGGTCGCGCTGTCCGCCGTGGACATCGAGCGCCGCATCCTCCCCAACAAGATCCTCGCTCCGGCCACGACGATCGTGCTGGCGGCGCAGGTGGCGCTGTTCCCGGACCGCGCGCCGGAATGGGTCCTCTGCGCCTTCGGTGCGGCGGCCCTTCTCTTGATACCGCTTCTCATCCGCCCGGGTGGGATCGGCATGGGCGATGTCAAGCTCGCCTTCTTCCTCGGCACCGCGCTCGGCAGGGACGTCTTCGTCGCGCTGACGCTGGGCCTGGTCTCGGTGCTCCCCTTCTCCCTTCTTCTCCTGGCCAGCCGCGGCCGGGCCGCACGCAAGACCGCGATCCCGCTTGGGCCCTTCCTGGCCTTCGGCGCGATCGTGACGATCTTCGCCGCCGGCGGGTCGTCCGCGGGATAGGTCGACAAGGCATCCGTGGACTGGCACCCCGAAACAATCGACGTGGGCGGCGTTCTGCAGCGGATCGGCGCGATGCTTGCGCGAGGTCGGGCTCCCGGTGCGGAGCCGCTCACCTGGCCCGAGGTGGAGCGTCTGCTCACCGAGGGTTACGCGATCACGCTTGCGCTCGACGGCGAGCGTCTGCGAATCGACCGGCGCATCTCGAAGCTCGGGTCGGTCGGCGACCCCAAGCTTGCCGCGCGCATGCTGCCGAGGCTCAATCTCCGGCGAGGGGCTGTCGAGCGCGATATCCGGCGCCTGCGCGATTCGCTCGACGAGCTGAGTGAGCTCGCGACTCAGCTTCAGAGCTCGGTCGAGACGGGCCCGGGCCCCACGGAATCGTGAATCCGACGGGCCGCCCAAAAGCGAGCGCGGAACGCCGCTTGAAGCTACGCTGGATTGCAGGACAAGGCAGTCGTCTCAGGACACGGTGGTCCATTGGCTCGCACGGTTAGCTCCCCCACAGTGCTCACCGCAGCGTTTGCAGGTATCGGAACGCTGTTGATCGCCCTTGCCCCGGGTGTGGACTTCGCATACTGGGGCCCGTCGCTTCACGCAGCGATCGAGAGTGCAGCGGCGATCTTCTCCGCGCTCGTCGGGTACGTCGTCGCGTGCCGATTCGCGCGGAGCCGCCGCCTCGGCGATCTCTGGCTCCTCGGTGCGCTGGGCGTCCTGGCGACGACGAACCTGTTCTTCTCGACGGTTCCGGCGATCGCGGGTGGAGTGGACGTTGCGCCTTTCCCGTGGCTCCGCACAGCAGGAAGCCTGATGGGCGCGATCGCGCTTGCCTGCGCCGCCTTTTCGCCCGATGTGGAGCTCCGCCGTCCCCGCCGCGAGGCCGCCACGCTGCTGTCGGGACTGGCGGCAGCGCTCGTGCTCGTCGCCGTGGGAGTCGCCGTCCTGGGAGTTCAGAGCCCGCTGGGGCCGGATCCAACCAGTTCCGACGCGCCGCAGATCGGCGAGTGGGACACGCTCGGCTCGCTCCATCTCGTCGCGATGTCGCTGTTCGCGCTTGCGGCACTCGGCTTTGCACGCCGTGCGCGCGCGACCACCGACGCGCTGATCGTCTGGCTCGCGGTCGGGTCGACCCTCTCCGCGTTCGCGCGACTGCACTACTTCCTCTTCCCCGCGATGGACGCCAACTGGGTCTTCACCCGAGATTTCCTCCGCTTCGGCTTCTACCTCGTCCTGCTGGGAGGTGCCCTCATCGACGTGAGGGCCGAGCAGCGGCGTGCGGCGGCAGAAGCGGCCGTCGGGGAGCGGCGCCGCATGGCGCGAGACCTACACGACGGGCTCGCGCAGGAGCTGGCGTTCATCTCGATGCAGAGCCGGCTGCTTGCCGAGCGCAGCGGCGAGCAGGCGGTCGGCCATATCGCCGAGGCGGCGGACCACGCGCTGCACGAGTCGCGGGCCGCGATCGCGGTGCTGATGTGCCCGGCGGAGGCGTCGCTCGACACCGCGGTCGCGGAGGTCGCGCAGCACCTCACCTCCCGCTGTGGCGTCACCCTGCGCCTCGATCTCGACGCTCGTGCCGAGCTGTCCGTGGACGGCCGCGAGCACCTGCTGCGAATCCTGCGCGAGGCTGTCTGGAACGCCTTGCACCACGGGCGCGCGACATCGATCTCCGTCGAGCTCGCGTGCGAGGACGGCATTCGGCTCCGCATATCCGACAACGGCGTCGGCTTCGATCCCGAGGCGGCCTTGCAGCAAGGGCACGGGGTCGGGCTCGTGGCGATGGCCGAACGCGCGCGCGCGCTCGGAGGAGAGCTGCGGCTTCACGCTGGGCCGGGCCGCGGAACCGAGGTGGAGGTGGTGCTGTGATAGAGCGCTCGACCGACATTCTGATCGCGCATGAGCAGCCCCTGATGCGCGCAGGCCTCCGCGAGCTGCTGAAGGAGCACGGGTTCGCCGTCTCGGCCGAAGCCGCCGACGCGAAGAGCGCGGTCGAGTCGGCGCTCCGAGTGCGTCCAGCGGTGTGCCTGCTTCAGGTATGGATGCCCGGCGGTGGAGTGCTGGCGGCTCGCGAGATAACCGAGCAGTTGACCGATACCGCGGTAGTGATGATCGGTGGCGAGGGCGGCGGGCTCGAGCTGCTGGAGGCGGTGCATGCAGGCGCGGTCGGGTACCTGCCGCCGGATACGGATCCGAAGAGGCTGCCCGAGGCGCTTCGTGGCGTGCTGGCGGGCGAAGCGGCGGTGCCGCGCTCGCTCGTTCGCCAACTGATCGAGGACTTGCGCGCCTGCGGCCGGCGCCCCTATCTGGACAGCCCAAGCGAGGGCCGGACCGAATTGACGACGCGGGAGTGGGAGGTCATCTCGCTGATCCACGAGGGTCTTTCGACGACCGAGGCGGCACGGCGACTCGTGGTGTCGCCGATCACGATCCGAAGGCATCTATCGACGGTGGTGCGCAAGCTCGGCGTGCCCGATCGGGACGCCGCGGTGCGGCTTTTGGACAGTCGCGTCTAGACGATCCCTTTTCGGACGGCGTAGACGGCAGCCTGGATTCGGTTCTCGATCTGCAACTTGGCGAGGATGTTGGAGATGTGGTTCTTCACGGTCTGCGGACTGATGAAGAGCGCTTGCGCGATCTCCTTGTTCTCCTTGCCGTTGGCCATGAGCCGAAGTATCTGGATCTCCCGGTCCGACAGCTCTGCGCGGCTGGTCTCGTGGCTCCTGTCGCCGGTCTCGGCATCCTTGCCGCGAATGTGATCCAGCAGCTTGACGGCGATCGTGGGAGAGATCACCGCCTCCCCGGCCGCCGCTCCCTCGATCGCGTTGGTGACCGCCTCGACCGAGGAGCCCTTCAAAAGGTAGCCCGAGGCCCCGGCCATGATCGCGTCCATGAGATCGTTGGCGCTTGCCGAAACAGTGAGAACCAGCACCCGTGCCTGAGGAACGGTGACGGCCAGCCGGCGCGTCGTGTCGACCCCGGACATCTCCCCAAGGTTCAGGTCCATCACGATCACGTCCGGTACGAGCTGAGTCGCGAGTTCGAGCGCCTCCTCACCGTTTCGCGCCTGGCCCACAATTTGGTAACCCTGCTCGGCAAGGATCCTCGATAGGCCGAGGCGGAAGACCGCCTGGTCGTCCACGACCAGCACTCTGAGCACGTTCGCCTTCGCTCGCCCGGGATCGGGCGAAGCGCCGTTTACCGCCGCGTCGGCGGCCGGTACGCCGTTCGGGACGACATCGTGGCCCATATCACTATGAATCGGCCGTAGGCCTGGCAGCTTGAGGGACGAAACCTGTGGCCTGGTCGTGAACCGGGGTTAGTGCGGCCTAGATTCCCGGATAGGAAGCAATCGAGAAAGGGAGGGGCATGACGCACTGGCTCTACTCCCATCACCACAGCCCGTACGCCTGGAGCGTGCTGGGCGCACTCGCGGCGCAGACGCGGCGGGTCGAGCTGGTGTCGCTCGTGACCTGCCCGACGATTTCGCTACCACCCGGTGATCGTGGCCCAGAAGGCGGCCACCGTCGCGGCGATGAGCGACGGCCGCTTCCACCTCGGCGTGGGGGCGGGCGAGAACCTGAACGAGCACGTGGTAGGGCGCGGCTGGTCACCGGCGAGCGTCCGCCACGAGATGCTCGAGGAGGCGATCGACGTCATGCGCGCGCTGTGGTCGGGCGGGTTTCATTCCCACGAGGGCAAGCACTACACCGTTCACGACGCACGCGTGTATACCCTCCCCGACGAGCCGCTGGCCGTCCACGTCGCGGGCAGCGGGCCGAAGTCGATCGCGCTCGCCGCGCGCGCCGGCGGCGGGCTGGTCGCGGTCCAGCCGCTCGCGGAGCTGACGCGCGAATTCGACGCGGCGACCGGGGGCGGGAGGCCGAAGTACTGCCAGCCGGCGG
>JBKOZI010000141.1:0-10089 GCA_046725795.1 Actinomycetota bacterium | reverse complement strand
GGTGCGCCGCCGAGCGAATAGAGCGAGTGTTCGATCGTGGCCACGGCAATTCCGTGGCGCGGGGTGCGCATCGAAGGGGCGGTGGACCAGGCCTTGCGCGCGATGCTGTAGGACTCCACCTCGCCCAATACGCGCGTCGCGGTCTCGCCGCCGAGGGCGAACAGATGGCCTTCTGAAATCGCGGCCCCCAGTCCGCCCCGGGGTGTCGGCATGTCGGGGAGTCGTTGCCAGCGGTCGGTGCCGGGGTCGTAGCGCTCGAGCGCATCGGAGTTCTTGTCGGGGGACAGCGCGCGCCCGCCCACTGCGTAGACGAAGTCGCCGTCCGAGACTGCCGCCAGGTGTTCACGCGGGGTCGGGATATTCGCGCCGGTGTCCCAGCGCTTGCCGTCGAACACCTCGGTGGTATCGACCAGGCGGCCATCTTGGCCGCCCACGACCACGATCCGATCGCCAACCACGGCGGCCGCCCCCGCCGCCCGCGGCCGGTGGAGCGAGGGCAGTCTCACCCAGCTTCCGCCTCGCAGGGCGAACACCCCGGCGGAAACCTCGGCGCTGGGATCCGATCCTTTCGGTATCCACCCGCCGATCACGACGAGCTCCCCCTTGTATGTCACCACCATCTCGTGGTGCAGGCGGACCGGCAGGTCGGGACCGGCCTTCCAGCTGTTGATCACGGGGTCGTAGCCCTCGACCCGCCGCGAGCCGGTGGAACCGACGCCGAGTCCGCCCACCACCCAGATCGTTCCGTCCAGCACCGTGCTCGCCATGTTCTGGCGCGCCGTCGGCATTGGTGGCAGGGGACGCCACGTCGAGGCCGTCCGCAAGGGAGGCGAGGCCGCCGGGGTGGCGCGGTCAGTCTCTGGCTGATCTGATCCAGAGAAGGACACGATCGCCACGACGGCCGCCACCAGGAGCAACAGCCCGACCAGCCCGCCGAACAGCAGTCGCCTGCCAGGACGCCGCCGTCGTCGGGGCGCCGGCAGTTGTGAGACTGGTTGATCGCCCGCAGGAGGAGCCGCGCCGATCTTCTCCCGCGGGGGAGCTTCCGCCTCGGGCGCCGCGGCGAGTACCGCCCGGCCAAACTCGCCTGCGGACGCGTAGCGCTCCGCAGGGTCCTTGGCCATCGCCCGTGGAACGACGTCGTCAAACCGCGCTGATATGTCAGGCGAGGCCTCGAGCACCGACGGCGGCGGCGTATACACATGCGCCCATAGCTTTGCCAGGTCGTTCTCCCGTGTGTACGGGGTCCGGCCCGTTAGAGCCTCGTAGAGGACGCAACCAAGCGAGTACACGTCCGTGCGCGGGCTCACGGTCGCTCCCTCGATCTGCTCGGGCGCCATGTAGTCCACGGTGCCCACCCACTGGCCCGTTCTCGTCAACCCGCTTATCGAGGTAGCGTGCTTCGTAAGCCCGAAGTCGGTCAGGTAGACGTGGTCCTGGCCGGTGATCAGGATGTTGGCGGGCTTGATGTCGCGATGGATCAGGCCTTGCTGGTGGGCAGCATCGAGGGCGCTCGCGACCTGGGAGACGAGGCGGGCCGCCCGAGCAGGCTCGAGCCCACCACGATCGATCGTCTCGCGCAGGTTCGTCCCCTCCACCCAACGCATCGCAATGTAGAGGGCTCCATCCTCCTCACCCGCCTCATATACCGGGATGACGTTCGGGTGATCTATGGAAGCGGCGATCATCGACTCGCGTCTGAACCGCTCTCGAAAAGAGGTGTCTCGTGCCAGCGCCGGGGTCACCAGCTTCAGGGCCACCGTACGTGTGAGCCGAAGCTGGATCGCGCGGTAGACAACGCCCATCCCCCCGCGGGCGGCTACGTCTTCGATTCGGTAGCCGGCGAATTCAGAGCCGACCGCAAGCTCCGCTGTTGTTTGGCTGCTCACAAAGGATCCGGTGCCCACTAAATCAGCTGGAAAGCCGCGGCGCAATCCGTACGGGGGTCTACTGGCTTGCCTCGCCCGAATTCGGCGCGTGCGTCAGGGCTTGAAGGCTTGTCCTGGTAGGGCCCCTTCCCTCCTGAGCGCTTTCAGCGCCCCCTCCTTGTCTCCGAAGACCCGCAGCCGAACGGCTGCCCCCCCAACCATGGTCCAGACGTGGGCGATATGGCCCACGACTTCGGCCCCGCTTCCCTTGCCGCGGATCCGCTGGTGCAGCGAGACGACGATCTGATCACCGGCGTCGATGAACTCCTCAGGCTCGAGGCGAAGCACGTCGAACGCCTCCATATAAGAGTCGAATAGCTGCTTGATCCCTTCCTTGCCGAAGCGGGTTTCCCTGTCGGGAGAGCTTTCGCGGTCGCGGACCCCCTGAAACTCGGGCGCAAGCCGCTCCAGAATGGCCTCGACGCCACCCTCATTGAACGCCTGGTAGGCGCCACGAAGTCTCTCCACGTCCTCCCGGAACACTCGAGAAACGCTACCCGACCGGAAGGCGCCGGGAGCTGGAGACGCCGCCCGGACCAGGCCACCCAGCCAGGAACTCGTGATCAGCGCTCACCCTTCGTAGGCTTTAAGGGCATGCCGGAATCCGCGCGCCATCGGATTGTCGTCGTCGGCGGTGGCTTTGCCGGCCTCCAGGCGTCGCTGAAGCTCGCGGAGGGGCCGGTCGAGGTCACGCTCGTCGACCGCCGCAACTTCCACCTGTTTCAACCGCTCGCCTACCAGGTCGCCACCGGAGCGCTCTCGCCCGGTGAAATCTGCTACCCGCTGCGCGCCATCTTCCATGGCCAAAGCAACGTCCGCGTCCTGCTTGCGGAGGTCACCGGCTTCGACCTCGCGACGGGACGGGTCGATCTCGGGCCGGCGGAGGAGGAGGTCCCGGCTCCGGCCTCGCTCGAGTACGACACCCTGATCGTCGCGGGTGGGTCGCGATATTCGTACTTCGGGCACGACGAGTGGCAGGAGGTCGCCCCCGAGCTGAAGTCGCTGGAGGGAGCGCTCGACATCCGCAGCCGGATCCTCTCTGCGCTGGAGGCGGCGGAGTGGGAGCCCGATCCCGAGCGGCGGCGGGGGTGGCTGACATTCGTCGTTGTCGGCGCGGGGCCAACCGGGGTCGAGATGGCGGGGCAGATCGCTGAGATCGCGCGCGACAGTCGCCGCGACTTCCGCCAGGCTGACACCGCCGCCGCGCGGGTGCTGCTCGTCGAGGCTGCCGACCGCGTTCTGACCGGCTTTCCGCCGTCGCTGTCGGCGCGGGCCGCGCGGGCGCTCGAGAGCCTGGGGGTCACGCCGATGCTCGAGCACACCGTGACCGACATCGATCGGAGCACGGTGACGATGACCAGGCCCGGCGGCGGCTCCGAGCGGCACGCTGCGCGGACCGTGATCTGGGCGGCCGGCGTGACGCCATCGAGCCTCGCGGCCGCGCTCGCGGAGGCCAGCGGTGGCGACCTCGATCGCGCCGGCCGGATCATCGTCGAACCCGATCTGACGCTTCGCCGCCACCCGGAGGTGCTCGCGCTTGGGGACATGATTGCGATCCGCCGGGACGGGCACCCGGAGACGCTGCCGGGACTCGCCCCGGTGGCGATGCAGCAGGGCCGCCACGCCGCCCGCGTGGTGTTCGCCAGGCTGGCCGGCGAACCGCCGCGGCCGTTCCGCTATCGCGACAAGGGCAACCTCGCGACGATCGGTCGCGCCCGGGCCGTTGCCGACCTCCGGGTGATCCGCCTCAGCGGCTGGGTGGCGTGGGTCACCTGGCTGGCCGTGCACCTGTGGTACCTGATCGGCTTCCAGAACCGCCTGCTCGTCTTCACCCGGTGGGCGTTCAGCTTCCTCACGCACGGCCGCGGCGCCCGGCTCATCAGCGGCCGGGCTCGGCCGCCGCTCGACTCGCCGCCCGGTTCGCGCTCGGTGGAGCTGCCCTCGGACTCGGGCTCCTGAGGGCAGCCCGAGTACCATCGCCGCGCGCACGCCGCCAAGAGCGCTGCGCGTTCAGCGACGAGGCGGTACGGGACTTTGGACCTGCAGTCGTCTGCCTCGGCCGAGTCGTTGACACGATCCTGTCTGACACTGCGACTGCGAGTTGGACACTGAATTAGTAGCCGAAGCTCACCCGGTACTTGCGGTTAGCCGCGCCAGTGTTGTTGTGAACCTTCACCTGCAGGTAGTGGCCCTGGGCGACGGTGACCGAGCTGGTGTTCGTGCACGTCGTGCTCCCGGAGGGGATGGTGCAGTTGAAGACGTCGGTTCCGTTGTCCAGGACGCTCACCAAGTTGCCGCTCCCGGCTGCGTTGGCGTCTATCTCCGCGAACAGCTTCGAGATAGTCGCCCCACCGGCCGGGACGGGGCCGAGCGTGTAGGTAACGTCGCTCGGGAGGCCGGCCGTGCTCGGGCAAGTGTTGTGATCGTCTCCGGACAGCCGGAGACACTGGTCGTTGCTCGCGTTCCCGCCAACCGACGCGAACCACGCGGTCCCTGGGCCCGTTGAGCCGTCCGCACCGGTCGCACCCGTGGCCCCGTTCGTTCCGCTCGCCCCCGTGGCGCCGGTCGGACCTGCAGGGCCGGTCGGGCCGGTGGTGCCGTTGGAGCCCGCGTCGCCCGTCGCACCCTGAGCGCCGGTCGCGCCGGTGGTGCCCTGCGCGCCTGCGGGACCGGTTGGACCGGCAGGCCCTGCGGGTCCTGTTGCGCCGGTTTCGCCGGTGCCACCCTGAGGACCGGGCGGGCCGACCCCGCCACTCGCGCCTGCCGAGCCCGGGTCGCCCTTCAGCCCCTGCGGACCCTTGACGCTCCACGAGAGCTTGCGCTCCCCCTTCTTGCACCTCTTGCCCTTTTTGACGACGCGAAGGCTGCCGATCTTCTTATGGAAGCAGCCGTAGACCACGCCGTTGCTAGCCGGGATCGCGCTGACCGCGTAGGCTCCCTCGCCCATCGATGCGAAAATCGCGATGGTCGCGAGGACGTTGCCGTAGGTCAGGCGTTCAGCGGTGAGCCTGATGGATCGACTGACCATTCGGTCGGTTATCGGTCGTCAGGCGCCGGCCTTGAGGCATGTTTGCGCGCCGTCATGGGACGTCCCCCGGGCGGACGCTCAAAAAAGAGTGCGTTCTTAGCGGGCACCGCTCGACTCGCCGCCCGGCTCGCGCTAGCGCTTCGAGCTAGCTTTGCTGCGGTGTCCTAGCTTCTTCGGATATCGGTACAGAACTGCCGTAGCGCCTCTGCAAACTCCAGGCTTACGCTGGGTGCATCTTGCACCGCGACAGTGCGCGCCTCAGGAAACGCGGCGACCGCGTCCTCAAACCCCTCCCCGGTATGTCCGAGGCAGCCCTGGTGTTTGGCGAAGAGAAGGGGCGCCTCGACTTCCCGGATCACGCATTCGAAAGGCTCGGAGTCGCGAATGTTCATCTCCCAGACTGCGCGGCCTAGCTCGATCGGGACCCGCTCCAGTATGCGCGCCGCGAGCTCGTCACCGATCGATCCTTGGGTGACCTGGGTGAGTCCGTAGCGAACGAAGTTCCCATAGTCGTTCTGCGCCAGCTGGGCGAAAGCCTCCATGACTTCCCGATTCACGGTCGGGCGTTCTCCGTCCATGCGATGGACAAGACATGCATGGCCAAGCGCCATCGCCTCCACTGCCTCGGGCCGAGAATCGGCGATCCGCACAGCAGTCGGGAGCACGGGAGCATCGGCCACTAGAACATAAGAATCCCAGCCACGGCGATCGACCTCGAGCAGGCTCCGCTTGACGATCGCCTCCCGGTCCAGGCGATCGACTGGAGGTTCTGAGCCGACGCCGGGCAGGTCGAAAGTAGCAACCTCCGCCCACTCCTCCAGTTGGGGCCTGATCACCCATTCCAGCTCGGTGACGAGCGGAACCAGCAGCAGCCGCGGTCGCGTCAAGCCATCGCCTCCTTCAGAGCTGCTGTGCCTCCGCTGCGCTTCCTCCGAGCCTTGAAGCCTTGGGTCACTCTTGGATTTGGGACACCAAAGCTCACGTGCGCTTGGCTGGTTGCAGGCAGAAGGAACGAATAGCCCGGGCAAAATCCGGACTCACCGCGGGCGCCTCGGGCATCGAGACGACTTGGGCCTGTGGGAATGCGCCGACGGCGTCCTCGAAGCCCTCTTCGGTCGATCCGAGACAGCCTTCGTGCTTGGCGAACAGCAGCGGCGCATCGAGACGACGCAGTGGTTCCTCAATTGAGCTCCCGTCCCGGAGAATCGTCTCGAACGCCGCCTTCGCGACTTCCATCGGCACCCGCTCGAGCATCTGAGCCGCGAGCTCGTCCCCCACCGATCCCTGCGTCAGCTGTGTCAGCCCATAACGGACGAAGGCGGCGTAGTCGTTTCCGAGCAGCTGACCCATCGCCTCCCAGACGGCCTTGTTGACGGGTGCCCGCTCGCCTTCGAGTCGATTCGAAAGGCGGGCGTGGCCGAGCGCCAAGCCCCTTACTTCTCCCTTCCATGCATCTGCGACATGAACAGCCGTGGCAATGCCCCACGAATCGCCGGCGATGAAGCAGCTCTTCCACCCCCGCCTTTCCAGCTCCGCTAGTCCACGCTCGATGATTGCCTGGCGCTCCAGCCGCGCCGGTCGAGGCTCGACTCCCACTCCGGGGGCGTCGAATGAGGCAACATCGGCCCATTCCTCGAGCTCGGGCTTGATCAACCACTCCAACTCGGTTAGGACCGGAGCTAACAGGATCCGGGGATGTTCCACGCGCTGATCGTCCCAGGTTCGGCGACCGTGATCCAGCATCGCGGCAGGCGGTACCTAAGCGAGAGTTGCGATCCTTGAGCAATGGAGACTTCGGCCCCTTCCCTGCTTCTGCCGGATGCGATCAACGAGCGCCCCCGACTCGTCCGTCGCGCGAAGCTGCTCGCCTGGCTCGGATTGGGCTGGCACGGGATCGAGGCAGCGGTTGCGATCGCCGCCGGAATCGTGGCCGGTTCCATCGCGCTCATCGGTTTTGGTGCTGACTCGCTTATCGAGTCGGTTGCAGGGGTAGTGCTGCTCTGGCGCTTCGCGGAAGCGCGGGCGTCCTCCGAGGCGGCCGAGCGCCGCGCGCAACGTTTGATCGGCGTGAGTTTCTACGTGCTCGCGACGTACATCGCGGTCGAGGCGGTTCGCACGCTCGCGGGCGCGCATCATCCCGACGTGAGCTACGTCGGCATCGGGCTCGCCGCCGTGACGCTGGTGACGATGCCGCCCCTCGCGATCGCGAAGGCGCGCGTAGGAGAGCGGCTGAACTCGTCGGCGACCAAGAGCGAGGGCCGGCAGAACATGGTCTGCGCTTATCTCTCGGGCGCGCTGGTGGTCGGACTCGGCGCGAACGCCATCGCGGGCTGGTGGTGGGCGGACCCCGTCACCGCGTTAGTGATCGCCGCCGTGGCGGTGCGCGAGGGTCGCGAGGCTTGGCACGGCGAAGCCTGCTGCGCGGCCTGCTGAACGACACCTTTCGCGCATTGGATGGTTACTGGCGAGCTGGAGCCCGGGGAAAATCGACCCACACCCACAGCCCGGACAGCGTCGTGAGCGCAGCGACGAGAGCTATCGCGCCCGCGAAAGAGATGACATCGGCTGCAACCCCCGCGATCAGGCCGCCGGCGACGTAACCCATGTCGCGCCAGAAGCGGTAGACCCCGATCGCGGGAGCTCGGGCTACGGGCGCGACGTGATCGGAGATTGCGGCGATCAGAGTGGGATAGACCAGCGCGGTCCCTGCTCCGAGGATCACCGCCGCCGCGATCACGACCGGCACGGCACCTCCCGAGACCGCCAACACGGCAAGCGCGAGCCCCTGGAACAACATGCCCCAGACGATCAGCGGCTTGCGCCCGACCCTGTCCGACCAGGCCCCCGTTCCCGTCTGGCCGAGGCCCCACACGGCCGGGTAGACGCCCGCCACGATGCCGATCTCGGAGACGCTGGCCCCGTTCGCTGCGAGGAACAACGGCACCAGGCCCCACGCCATTCCGTCGTTGAGATTGTTCACCAACCCTGCTTGCGAGCAGGAGCGTAATGCGGGGCTTCGATAGGTGCCTTCGGCAAAAGCCTCCGTCAAAGGAGGCGTGCAACCGTCTTGACCGGTGCTGTGGCCGGCCTGCTCCAAAGCGACGTGCCCTGAGGTGTCACGGACGAATAAGGCCGACAGTGCGAGTGCCGCGACGGCAATCGCAAACCCTGCGACGACGAGTACGTCGCGTGCGGCAAACTCGGCTGCCAGGAGTCCGCTCGCTGCAGCGGCCACTGCCACCCCTCCGTAGCCGGCTGCCTCGTTGAGGCCGAGCGCGAGGCCTCGCCGGCGAGGGCCGACGAGGTCCACCTTCATCACCACGGTCATCGACCAGGTAAGGCCCTGGTTCAGCCCGAGCACCACGTTTGCGGCAACGATGAACGCCCAGCTCGGGGCGACCGCGATCAGCAGCGGAACGGGAAGCGCGAGCAGCCACCCGAGGATCAGCAGACGGCGCCGTCCGATCCGCTCGGCGAGCGCTCCAGCCCCGAGGTTCGTGAGCGCTTTGCTGAGGCCGAAGGCGACGATGAACGAAAGCACAGCGGCGCTCGAGGAGAGCCCAAAGTCGTCCCGCCCCACCAGCGGCAGCGTCGATCGTTCGAGCCCGACCATCGCGCCGACGAACGCGGTAATCGCGACGAGCAACGCGAACTGCGAGGCATTCTCGCGCAGGCCCAGTTGCACTACTGCGCGAGGGGCGGCGGGTACCTCCCTAACGAAGCCACGCATATGCGTCGCGTAAAGCGCTGGGACCGCCCGTCTCCAGCAGCTCTCCATGGCCAACGATGATGCGGTCGAAATCCCAACGCAGTATCCGATCCACCGACCGCCGCGCGGCGGTCCTGTTCCGCAGTCCCCAACGGAACATCGGAGTCGGGCGGGGTCGCCCGTATGTGCCCATGGCACGCGCCAGGGATCGCATCGCAGCTGGCGCGCCCTCCCCGATCGTGAAGCACAGATCGCCGACGATCAGAGTCCGGCTTGGCCTGTGCAAAAAGGCGATCTCGGTGACGAAGCGGTGCCCGAGGACTGGAGCCTGGTCGAGATCCTGGCTCCACCGGGGATCGGGCGTGCTCCCGAGCAGTCCGTCGAACGCGAGATCCCGGCGCTTGCGATCGAGACCTGGTGCACTGAAGAGCTCGACAGCGGGATATGCCGCCCGGTACTGCTCCATGAAGAGGTGTCCGTGAAGGCTGCTCGCGGGAACCACGAAGCGCACTTCTCCGAGCTGTGCAAGGGCTTCACGCAACTCGGCGCTCAACGGCGCCGGTGAGTGTACGAGAAGGCCTCCGCTCGCAAGACGGACAACCGTCATGCGGCGGCCGACCTCAACGCCGCGGAAACGAAGCGGGGTCTCGGCCACCCACAAGTCGGATGCGATCGGCTTCACCGGCCAGTGGCGTCTAACTTGGCTTGGTGGCCCGGATCGTCGAGCCCATTGCGCCGAACTTCGCTGCCTTCCTGCGAGTGTCCTCGAACACTGACCGTGCGTAGGTGTCGACCAAGTCGCCCTGCTTGATGTCCGTGAATCCGAGCTGCACCAACTGGCGCGCGTGCTCTCCTTCCAGGAGAGCTCCGGCAATTCACCCGGTCCAGAGGTCGATGTCGCGCTTCGCCTCCTCGGACACCTCCCGGTGGATCACGACGTCGGCGATCTGAAGCCGGCCGCCTGGCTTCAGCACTCGCCTGATCTCGGTGAAGACGGCGTCCTTGTCGGGCACCAGGTCGATGACACCGTTGGAGATGACGACGTCGACCGACTCGTCCGGGACAGGGAGCTGCTCGATCTGCCCCTCATGGAGTTCAACGTTGTCGAGCCCCATCTCGGCGGCGCTCTGCCGCGCTCGCGTCACCATCGAAGGAGTGATGTCGATCCCGATCGCGCGGCCGCTCGGGCCGACCATCTGGGCGGCGACCAGCAGATCCGTGCCCGCTCCGCAGCCGAGGTCGAGCACGGTCTCGCCCTGGTTCATGGGTCCCAGAGTGAAGTGGTTCGCGACGCCGGCGAAGCTCTGTGCACTCGCCTCCGGGACGCGCTCGAGCTCCTTCTCGGGGTAGCCGAGACTCTCGGCCCAGTAACGCCCGGTCGGGAAGATGAAATCCTGCTCCTGGTGCTCAGAGACGTTCGTGTA
>JBKOZI010000140.1:0-10885 GCA_046725795.1 Actinomycetota bacterium | reverse complement strand
GCGTCGATCTGCTCGTCCCGGTCACCTTCGGCGAGGAGATCGTCGGCAGCGTCGCGATGCTCACCGGTGGGTCCAGTGCGCCGCCGGAGGCGGGCGAGTTCCTTCATCTCGCGGCGACGGCGGCCGCAACGGCGTTCGCGCTCGAGGAGGCTCGGGAGCGAGACTCGCACGACGGTGGGGTGGTGGCCGGCGTCCTTCACGGAGCGCTCGACACGCGCCCCGCTGCCCGCCGCGCGGCAGCAGCAGGCTGCGACCTCTCGGCAGGCCTTGCCGCCTCGGTCACGGAGCTGCGCTCGAGCCGCCGTTCCGAGGCGGTCGCGGTCACCGCCGAGGAGTGCCCCGAGGCGCTCGCGGAGCTGATCGGGGCACGGCTCTACGTGCTGATCCCGGCGGGGCACCGTGGAGAGAAGCTGGCGGGTCGCCTTCGCGCCTATGGGCCGACCGCGCTCTCGTCCTCCTACGCCGACGTCGGCGACCTTTCACGCGCGCTGCACGAGGCCGAGCTGATGCTCGACGTGCTGGCCCGCGACGGCGACACCGCGCGTGAGATCGCGACCGGCGCCGGCTCGGAGGTCTACCGGCTGCTCTTCAGGGTGCTCGCGTCGCATCCCGAAGAAGTGATGAGCTTCTACGAGGACACGGTCGCGCCGGTCGCGCGCTACGACGACCAGTACCAGGGCGAGCTCGTTGCGACCCTGGAGGCCTACCTCGCGAACGATTGCAACATGAACGCGACCGCGCGCGCGATCTATGCGCACCGCCACACGGTCGCCTACCGGCTCGATCGGGTCAAGGAGCTCACGGGCCTCGATCCAGGCTCCTCCGAGGACCGCGAGCGGCTCGGGCTGGGGTTGAAGGCGCTCCGGATCGTTGAGCCGGACCTGCCGCGTTAGCGGGCTGGCATTTCCGAATTCGGCAATGAAGGGGGCGGGTCTGGAGCTGGGTGCCCTTCGCCGTGTGGCAAAGTGCAGTCTCGACCTCCTTTCGAAAAGTTGTTTGCACTTCGGCCCGTATAGGTGGTCAAGTGCGGTCTCGCCCCGATGGCCCGAGACCTTTCTGCAGTTGACCACACGGCGTCACAGATCGGACCGCCTTTGGCGCCAAGGCTGTCGGGACCGGCACGGTTTCGCGCCGATAGGAGACGGCCTGGCCCGGCGCTTACCGTCGGACTACGGCGCGGGCGTCTTCGCGTCGATCGACTTCAGGTAGGCCGTGACCTGGCGCCGCTGCCTCGCCTTCGTCAGCTTGTCGGGCGTCTTGCCGTTGGCGGTTCGGTGCCTCACGTCCTCGACGACGCAGTCGAGCGTCTCGCAGGCTCCGTTGTGGTAGTAGGGGGGCAGTCCGAAGACCCCGAGCAGCGAGGGCACGTTGTACCCGGCGCCCTTGCCGTCGGCGTTGTAATCGATCCCCAGGGCATCCTGGGCCGGCTGTGCGACGCCGGCGGTAAGGCCGGCCGCGGCCTTCTCGAGCGCGCCGACGCTCGGGGTGAGGTCGTTCGGTCCGGGCACGCCACGGTTGAACGAGCCCACGTCGCGCAGGAAGCGGGCGAGGTATGGGACCGCGACGGGGTTGCCGAACACCTGGGCGGGCGTCCGCTCGGTGAAGATCTCCGCCGCGGCAGGCGGGGATATGAAGTCCTTCGTGCTCAGCGTGAACTTGTTGCCCACGTGACAGGCGGTGCAGCCGGCCTGGGCGAAGAGCTTCGCGCCCGTCCTGACGGCCTTGCGCGAGAACGGGGTCTTCAGCCCCTTCCGGATGATCGGCGAGTTCGGCGTGCGCACGGCGACCCGTATCCACTCGCGCAGGGCTGACAGCGCCGGTATTGCGGTGGTGCTGCCCGGGAGCGTGACCGTGACTTGCGGGCGCTCCGCGTTTGCCTTCGCCGCCAGGGAGTTGATCACGCAGGGCGCCTGGTTGATGTCGCCGTTGTCCGAGATCAGCAGGCCGTGGTTGGGATCGTTGGTGCTCGTCGCGGGTTGGCCCGCGGCCGGCGCGTTGCACGCGATCGCCGCGGCAAGCGGGCCCGGTCCGGAGATGTTTCGGACGTTGGCGGTGAAGTCCTCGACCTCGTCGAAGATCGCGGAGTAGTTGAGCACCCGCTGATCGTTCGGGTTGTGCGGGTTGAAGGTGGCGTTCAACGGCACGGATTTGCGCGGCCCGGCGGCGAACTCCCAGATCACGCCGTCGGTCAGGCCCTTGAAGTGGCAGCTCGAGCATGCCTGCCAGCCCTCGCTGGCGAGCCGCTCGTCCGTCGAGACGCTCGCGCCCGCCGGGCGGTTGAAGTGCCCGCGCGAGGAGAAGAACATCTCTGCGCCCACCGCGACTGCCTCAGCGGGGGAGCCGGGCGCGGCAAGCGGCGCGGTGCGAATCGTCTTCTTGACCGCGTCGGTCTTCAGATCGACCACCGACACGTTGCGCGATACGAAGTTCTGCACGTACGCGGTCGTGCCCGCCTTGTTGATGACGATGCCCTGCGGGTTCTTGCCGGCGCTGTCCCCCGCGGTCGCCGGGTTGGCGGGATCGTTCAGGTCGATGTAGCGAGTGGTGTCGGCGTCGACCGTGAAGCCCAGCTTCCCGGATCCGTCGACATTCACCCTCACGAGCAGGTCGCTGCCGGCCGAGACGACGTAGGCGCTCGCTGCGCCGCTTCGCTTCGTGAAAGCCATCGCCCACGCGTTCGCGAAGAAGAGGCGCTTCTTGCCCGCCTCGGGATTGCGCGCACCGAGATGCAAGTTCAAGAACTTGGCGGCGCTCGCGTCCTTCTGCCTCGAGCCGTTGACGTTGTCGATCACGTTCACGAACGCCTGCGTGTCGACGTTGAACCGCAGCGGCCCGTCGGGCGACGCCGCGATGTTCGGAAGGTAGGCCTGATTCCCGTGGATCACGATGCTCTGGAGCTGGTTCGGGAAGGCGGCGGTCGGGTCCGGCGCGCCGTCGCCCGTCGCGTCGACCGTGAACCCGGTCAACTGCGGGGCCACGTCAATCCGCGCCCGCGGCCTGTAGCCGCGAATTCTCTTCGACTTCGTCTTGATGCTGAGGCGGCAGAGGAGGCCCTGCTTCCCGGAGTCGTCGCCCTGCCGGCCACCGGGTTTCGTGAACGCGAGGAAGCTGGTGACATAGAGCTTCCTGCTGTTCCTCGTGACGGCCAGGCCGCGCGGCTGGAAATGGAAGTTCGGGTCCCGGCTGCAGCGACTGCCGGTCAGCTTCACTTGGCCGATGATCCTTGGCCGCTTGCCGCGCCTTCCCCTGCGCTTGGTCGCGTCGATGACCGTGATCGTGTCCTGGCCCGAGTTCGCGACGAAGATCCGCCGCCCGTCCGGGGAAGCGACGATGTTCCAGGGCTCGGCGCCCGTCCTGATCGTGGTCTTCTTGCCGGTGCTGAAGCGCCTCTTGCCGGCCCGCTTGATCCTGATCGCGGTGACGGTGCCGGCCGCGGCATTGGCCACGTACGCATAGCGGTTGTTGGGATCGAGCGCGACGCTTTCGGGCTCGTCGCCGACCCTGATCGTCTTGATCGCCGTGTTCGTGCTGGTGCGGATGACCGAAACGGTGTCATTGCCCGGGTTCACGGACCAGACATAACGCCCGTCGGCGGACAGCGTGATCGGGCTCGAGTAGGTGGGCCCGGGGAACCTACGCGCGTCTGCCGAGGAAGAGCACGCCAGGACGGCAAGCAACGCAACAAGGCCGAAGCCGAACAGCCGGCTGGTCGTCCACCCCTGTCGAGTCGCGGTAAGGCTCATGGCAGCAGCAGGACTTCGCCGGGGAGCCTTTCAAAAGTTCACAGCGGAGTCAATTCTCGTTATCGAGCTCGTCGAGGCGGCGCAGCACCTCGACCGCCTCGGCCCGCAGCGCGGAGTCGAACGCACGCCAGTCGTCGCGGGACAGCTTGCCCGTGCGGTAGTCCAGCTCGGCGTCGCGGATTTCGCGGAACTTCGCCTCCCTTGCCGCCTCGAGCTCGGCGCGCTCGGCCGACTGCCCGCGATCAGCTGCGGCCGGATGGTGGCGCAGAGGCCCCACGATGACCAGCACCGCGATCGCCAGCACTGCCAGCACGAGCATGATCTCCATCGAGTGAGCCGGTGCGGCTAGTGGCCCGTCCCGAAACGTTCGACCTGAAATGGCGGCACCGGATCGCCGCATCGGGGCTTCGCCCCCTCGGCGCCTGCGGCGCCTCCCCCGTTCGTCCTCGGTCGCCCGAATACAACCCAGTATTCGGGCTTCCTGCGTCCTCGCCTGGCGACGCCCGGCCCTCGCCATTTCGAGGCCAACGTTCCGAGACGGACCACTAGGCGCGGCCGAGCTCGCGCGCCGGCCGCGCCGCGAAGGTCGAGGTGACGCGGCGGCGGACGCGTGCCGGCGCCGGCCACAGGGTGATGAGGCCACCCGTGAAGACGATCATCGCGCCGAGCCAGACCCAGGTCACGAGCGGGGACACGATCACTCGGAAAGTGACCCGGGAGGAGTTGCCCTGGTAGCGCGCGACCAGACGGCGAAGCGCCTCGCCGAGGGCAGCCGAACGCACCTCCTGCGGGAGCGCTCCCGCCTTCCCGAAGACGTCATCTCCGCGGCGGATGACGCCCGCGAGCGATTGCACGTCCGGCGACACGACGGTCCAGAGGTCGCGGCGCAAGCCCGCGCGCAACCCGACCTCGCTCGTCGCCTCGCCTTCGAAGTAGCGCGAGACCGGGCCGGCGTCCCGGCTGCTCGAGGGGAAGAAGCTCCGCTCGGGTCTCAAGGTCAGGGCCTTGCCGCCGCCGCGCCGGACCAGCAACTCGCCGCCCAAGTCGAGTTTCTCGAGTCGCCCGTTGCGGGCCACCTCGAGGGAGCCCGTGGGCCGCACGTAGGTCAGGTCATAGCCGCCCACGCTCGCCCCTTGGCCCGGGGCGAGCCGGATCTCCTCCGTGTCCTGGAAGGAAGACGACGCCGCGATGCCCACGAACATGATCGCCACTCCCGCGTGCACGAGGTAGCCGCCGTAGCGGCGCCGGTTGCGGCGCACGAGCGAGACGAGGGCCCGCGGCACCGAGTCGCTCGACATCGCGCGGCGAGCACTCACTCCCCGCCAGAACTCCTGGCCCACGACCGTCAGCACGAACGCGGCCAGGCAGAACATCGCGAGCGCTTCGGGCCGTCGTGCCACGCCCCCGGCCACCAGCAGCGCGATCAGCGTGACGATGCCGGCGCCGGCCGGGAGGAGCAGAGCCCGACGAAGGTTTGCGGCGGTCGTACGCCTCCAGGCGAACACGGGCCCGAGCCCCGAGAGCAGCACCAGCACGAGCGCAAGCGGCGCCACATACCGGCCGAACCAGGGCGGCCCGACCGAGGCCTTGTGTCCCGTGACCGCTTCCGAGATGAGCGGGAAGAAAGTGCCCCAGAAGATCACGAAGCACAGGGAGACCAGCACCAGGTTGTTGAGCACGAAGACCGCTTCACGCGAGAGCAGCGAGTCGAGCCGGTGCTCCGAGCGAAGCTGCTCGGCCCGTGTCACCACGAGCACGACGGACCCCAGGGCCATGACCGCGATCAGCACCACGAACGGGACGCCGAGCGTGGAGGCCCCGAACGCGTGGATCGAGCTGAGGATGCCCGAGCGCACCACGAACGTCCCAAGGATCGCGAGGATGCCGGTGGTCAGCACGAGCGAGACGTTCCAGATCTTCAGCATCCCGCGCCGCTCCTGAATCATCACGGAGTGCAGGAAGGCCGTTGCGGTGAGCCAGGGCATCAGCGCGGCGTTCTCGACTCCGTCCCATCCCCAATAGCCGCCCCAGCCGAGCTCGGAGTACGACCAGCGCGCTCCGAGCACCACGCCCACACCCAGGCAGAGCCAGGCGGCGAGCGCGAATGGCCGCGTGGTGCGGATCCAGTCCGTGTTGAGGCGCCGTGTCACGAGCGCCCCCACGGCGAACGCGAACGGCACCGTGAAGAGGGTGTATCCCGAATAGAGCATCGGGGGGTGGAACATCATGCTTGGATGCCGGAGCAGCGGCGCGAGCCCGAGTCCTTCCACGGGCGCGGGACTCATCCTGGAGAACGGGCTCTCGAGGAAGATCAAGAGGACGCAGAAGAAGGCCGCGAACCCGAGCAGCACCGCGGTCGCGTACGGTGCGATCTCTCGCGCCCGCCACCGGCTCAGGAACAGGACGATGCTCGACCAGAAGCTGAGCAGCGTGACCCACAACAGCAGCGAGCCCTCCTGGGACGACCAGATCGCGGTGGCGCGGTAGAACGGCGGGGTCGTGGTGGACGAGTTCTCCGCGACGAGTGCGAACGAGAAGTTCGAGCGCAGGAAGGCCACCTCGAGCAGGGCGAAGCAGACGACGAGGGTGAATGCCAGCGCGTAGACCGCCCGCCGGCCGGAGGCGATCCACGCCCGCCCATCGAATCTGTAGTTCCTGTTTGCGCCAGTCCCGGCGTTTCGCGTGCGTGCGCCGAAGAGCGATGCGGCGATCCCGTACAGGGCAATCACCAAAGCGATGATGAGAAGGGCGCGCCCGGCGAGCAGCACGAACCGAAGTATTCATGACACGGCACGTGCGAGGCAAGACTTGACCCTTTTCACGGGGCTGACAGTGCGTCTATAATCGCGGGCACGCAGCGTCCGTCTGGCGGCTTCGAGCCGCGATAGGCCCGGACCGGGGGGTTCCGGTCCTGGGTTCTGTCCTCAGGTAGTGATCCGTGACGACATAACTGTGCGTCTCGCCGGCGAGTCCGGCGAAGGCGTGATCTCCGGTGGCGACATCCTCACCACGGGCGCCGCGCGCACCGGCTACTGGGCGCTGACGTTCAGGACCTACCCGGCGGAGATCAAGGGGGGCCCCTGCATGTACCAGGTGCGGGTGGGCGTCGACGAGGTCCACTCGCAGGGCGACGCGGTCGACCTCCTGATGTGCTTCAACCAGGAGGCGTTCGACCTTCACCATCACGAGCTCGCGCCGGACGGCCACATCGTCTGCGACGCCGAGTCGGTCAAGGTCACCCCTGAGTTCGAGTCGCGCTCCTCGGAGGTCGCGCTGGGCGGGCTCGCCCAGGAGGCCGGAGGCAGCCGGCGCGGCAAGAACATGGTCGCGGTCGGCTTGATCTGCGGCCTGCTCGGGATCGACACCCACAAGATCGAGCAGATGATCCTCAAGCGCTACGCACACAAGGGCGACGTCGGCGAGGCCAACATCAGGTCGCTGCTCGCCGGCGCGGAGCACGCGCGCAGCGTGCTGCCCGCGGGCGCCCATCGCCTCGGGCCGGCCGCGGCCGAGAGCGACGAGCGTGTGCTGCTCTCGGGGAACCAGGCGATCTGCCTGGGCGCGCTTCACGCCGGTCTCAATTACTACGCCGGCTATCCGATCACCCCGGCGTCCGACATCCTCGAGTGGCTTGCGGGGCGCCTGCCGCGGTTTGGGGGCTTCGCAATCCAGACCGAGGACGAGATCGCCGCGCTGGCGTCGGTGCTCGGCGCGTCGTTCGCCGGCAAGAAGGCGATGACGGCGACCTCGGGCCCCGGGCTTTCGCTGATGGCCGAGCTCGTCGGGCTCGCCGGGATGGCCGAGATTCCCGCCGTGATCGTGGACGCGCAGCGCTCCGGCCCGTCGACGGGCATGCCGACGAAGACCGAGCAGTCCGACCTCGACCACGCCCTTTACGGCGGTCACGGCGAGGCGCCGCGGGTGGTGATGGCGCCGACCACGGTGGAGGACTGTTTCAGCGTGATCGTGGAGGCCTTCAACACGGCTGAGCGCTACCAGACGCCTGTATTGATGCTTTCGGACCAGTCGCTCTCGCACCGCCTCGAGACGGTTCGCCGGCCGGATCTGGCTGCGCTCGAGGTCACCGAGCGTCGTCAGCCGGACGGAAACCTGAACGGGGACTACAACCGCTACGAGATCTCGACGGACGGCATCTCCCCGATGGCGATCCCCGGCGATCGAGGTGCGTACGTCTCGACCGGAATCGAGCACGACGAGGCCGGGAACCCGCATTACGAGCCCGAGCTCCACGAGGCAATGATGGCCAAGCGCTTTCGCAAGCTCGAGCCGCTCTTGCGGGAGTCCCGGATCTCCTTTACCGGTCCGGAGACCGCCGACGTCGGCATTCTCGGGTGGGGCTCGACCGAGGGTGCGGCGGTGGAGGCCGCCGAGCTGTGTCTCGACCGGGGGCTCAAGGTGTCGACGTGCTACCCGCGGGTGCTCGGACCGCTGCCGGTGGAGCGGATCCGCCAGTGGGCAGCGGGCATGGACAGGGTGGTGGTGCCCGAGCTGAACGTCACCGGCCAGTTTGCGCGACTTGTTCGAGCCGATGCGGCGCTCGAGGTGGATTCGGTCACGAAGGCGACCGGCCTACCGTTCACCGCGCGACAGATAGCGGATTACATAACCGAGCGGGTCCAACCCCTCGATCACAGCGGGGTGTGGGAGGCCGGCGTCACCGGGGAGGCACGAGTTGGCTGATGAGCTGAAGGTAAAGGCGAACGCGTTCAAGTCGGACCTGCGTCCGATCTGGTGCCCGGGCTGCGGCGACTTCGGCGTGCTCGCGGCCGCCTACAGGGCGTTCGCCGAGCTCGACCTGGACCCTGACCGCACCGTGATCGTCTCCGGCATCGGCTGCTCGAGCCGGTTCCCGGGATTCGTGACGACGTACGGCTTCCACGGCGTCCACGGACGGGCGCTTCCGACCGCGATGGGCGTGAAGCTAGCCAATCCCGAGCTCGACGTGATCGCCGTCGGCGGTGACGGCGACGGCTTCGCGATCGGCGGCGGCCACTTCCCGCACGCGGCGCGCCGCAACGTCGACATCACGTACGTGATGATGAACAACCAGACGTACGGCCTGACCAAAGGGCAGGTGTCGCCGACCTCGCTCCAGGACCAGAAGTCACCCTCGACCCCGTACGGGAACATCGAGGAGCCGATGAACGTGCTGGCGACCGCGATCGCGGCGGACTGCTCATTGGTGGCGCAGGGCGCGAGCTTCCGGGCGAAGGAGCTCACGGAGCTGATCGTCGAGGGCATCAAGCAACCAGGCTTCAGCTTCATCGACGCATTCAGTCCCTGCACGGCGTTCAACAACACGACCCAGGAGTGGAAGGAAGCGGTCGAGAACCTGCCTGCGGAGCACGACCCATCCGACCGCGCGGGCGCGTTTGCCGCGGCGCTTGCGGAGCCGATGGGAATCGGCATCTTCTACCGCCGCATCCGGCCGACGCTCGACGGCCGGATGCGGGCGATGCAGGAAGCGGTTGAACCCGGCTCGGTCGACGAGTTGCTCGACGGCTTCGCCGTCGCCGAGAAGGCTGTGGCTTAGCAGCTGATTAGTTGCCGCTGCCGCCGACCCTGGCACACGTAGATCTCGTCGTCACGTCACTCGCGCGCAGCCTGCCGTTCTACCGCGGGCTGATGGAGCGGCTCGGCAATCTCGAGGAGCACGAGGTGAAGGGGGAGCGTGGCGAGACCATCCATTACCTGTCTGCGCAGGGATTCCGCGGCGCGCTCGGCGTGCGCGAAGCACAGTCGGACGAGCACGCGGTTCCCTATGACCGCTATGCGATCGGCGTCCACCATGTCGCACTCAACGCCGCCCTCCCGCGAGGTCGTGGATGCGGTCGGGAATTGGGTCGGGGAGATCGGCGCCTCGCTCGAGACCGCGCCGCGCGAATACGACTACGCGCCCGGCTACTACGCCGTGTTCCTTCATGACCCCGACGGGCTGAAGGTCGAGGTCGTGCACCACCGAGGCTGGGACTAGCGGTGGGATACGGCGCCGTACAGCCAGCCGAGCCTGAGTGAGATACGGACTAAAAACCGGCACTGACAGGGTCAGTTTTGGCCGTTCTATTCACATAAGGACGTCATGCCGGTCCCGGGATGCACGGAGAGGTCAACTAAAAGCGATTGGCGCATTCCCGTAACGGCCCACTGTGCATTCTGGGGGGTCTATAGCGCCCTCAACTGCACAATGGTCGATTGGAGCGTAATCACTGGCTCTTTCGCGGTGTCATTCCGCCCGAGTCATTCACGAAGCGATCAAACCCGACCGCTTAGGCGGCGCCGGCGCGCTGGTCCTCGACGACCGGCTGAACCGGCCTCGGTTTGCGCGTGACGCGTGCGATGAAGCTTCCCTTCGGGACCGTGCCGGTCGCAGTGTCCACCACCTTCGCCTTGCCGTAGAGGCCTGCGGCGATGCGGTAGCGCACGCTGTAGGTGCCGGCCCGGACCGGGGTGACCTTCCACACGAACCTGCGGGTCTGACCCGCAGGGACCGGGCCCACCGCCCAGGTGTTGGTCAGCGCGGAGTCCGCGTTCAGGGGCGGCTCGTTGATGATCCAGATCGGGCGAGCCGGGTCCGCGAGGGTTGGATCGTCACGGCGCTGGCTGAAGCCCTCGACCGTGACGGCGAGCTTCGGGATCTCACGCGTGTCCTTGTTGACGACGGTGTTCTCGAGCGTGTTCTCCTGGGCCAGGCGCTGCTTGCCGGGGAACGACGCGCGTGGCACGTCGACCTTGAAGGTGCCGGAGGGATCGCCCTCGTCCTGCTTGTCTTTGCTGCCGCAGGCGCCGAGCAAAAGCAGCGCTCCTGCGAGCAGCGCACCCAGCGCGACTCGCCACCCCGTCCCTGCCCTTCTCCTCGCCACTCTGGGAAAAATATCCGAAGCTGCTTTCCCAGGGAGGGATCCAGCGTCCCATGTGCGGCGGCGATGTCATATTCTTTGGCCCTGGAGCGCGGTGCCTTGCGGGGCGTCCACCGTCGCACAGGGAGGAGTGAGCTGAACCAGAGGGAGCCTACGCGTGGTTCGTAACGTCGCCGACCGGGCCTTCCTGCCCGCCAAGAACCTGTTCGAGCAGGTCGGCGACATGATGATCCTGACCGGCAAGACGATCGTCTCCGCGATCCG
>JBKOZI010000139.1:0-8964 GCA_046725795.1 Actinomycetota bacterium | reverse complement strand
ACAGGGGAGAGCGCCCAGAGACCCGCGCTCGGCGGCAAGGCCATCTCTTCAGCCTTTCGCGGAGCGATGGTCATCGCCGCCTTGCCGTATGTGGGGCGCAACATACGGCGCCGCACCGCCGACCGAGTCTAAGTGAGACATGGGCAAAAGACCGGCACTGACGGGGTCAAGCTGATCCGTTCGATTCACATGAGGACGTCATGCTGGTCCTGGGATGTACGGAGAGGTCAAGTCATCGCCATGGGCGCAATGCCGTAACGGTCCACCTCGCGTTTAAGCGTGCATAGCCCCCAAAATGTTCGGTGACCGATGGATCCGCAATCAGGTGGCTCTTTCGCGGTCTCATTCCGAACGAGTCATTCACGAACTGATCAAACGCCTCAGCCTGGCCCCTGTTAGTGCCAACGATCTAAGGGCACCGACATCCTCGCGGCCGGTGGAATCAGCCATCTAGGGGCCCTCTTCGAAACGTTCCACCGCAAACGGCCGGCCTCCGGAACCGCATGGGGGCTTCGCCCCCTCGACGCCTGACGGCGCCTCCCCCGCGTCCTCGGTCGCCCACGTACTCACCGGGTACGTGGGCTCCCTGCGTCGTTGCCTGGCGGCCCCGGAGTCGCGCCGTTTCCTGGCGAACGTTCCGGCGAGGGCCACTAGGATTCCGCTCCTTGACGGCTCTCACACAACGCCTCGGCCGCGCCATCGCCGGTGCCACGCGCGTCGAGCAGAGCGATGTTCGACCGCTTCGCTTCCCCGGGACGTTCGCGTTCATCGGCAGCGGCTGCCTGCTCGCACTCGAGATCGACGCCGGGCGCATCCTGGCGCCCGCGATCGGCACCTCTCTCTATACCTGGACGTCCGTGATCGGCGTCGTGCTGGCCGGCATCAGCCTCGGCAACTGGCTCGGGGGGAAGCTGGCGGACTGGCGCCCCGGCCGCTCGATGCTCTCGTATGAGTTCCTCGCGGCGGCGCTTGCGTCCGGGCTGATCCTGCTCATCTCCCGTGACCTACGGAGCGTTTCCGCACCGGCAGGCTGGCCTGCCGACCTTCAGGTGCTGTGGCTCGCAACTCTCCTCCTCTTCCTTCCCGCCGTGCTGCTGGGCAGCATCACCCCGATGATCGTGAAACTCTCGCTCAACTCGCTCGACGAGACGGGCCGGGTCGTCGGCCGGATCCAGGCGGCTGCGTCGCTCGGCAGCATCGTCGGCGTCTTCCTGACGGGCTTTCTACTGATCTCGGCCTTCGGCACCCGCGCGATCGTCGCCGACGTCACCGTCGCCCTGTTGGTACTCGCGGTCGTGAGCAATTCGTTCTGGGACGAGCTTCCGCCGCGAGCTGCGCGCTCGGCCGCGATCGTCGGCGGCGGCGCGGCCGTGATCACGCTCGGCGTCGCGGGCCTCCTGATGAGCTATGAGCAGAACTGCAACCGCGAGAGCAACTACTACTGCATCCAGGTCTCGACAGACGGGCAGTACAAGCAACTCTCGCTCGACGTGCTCGTCCACGGAATCATGTCGGTGAAGAACCCGACGCAGCTCGTGTATCCGTACGAGCAGCTCTACGGGCAGGTGGTCGACGCCAAGTACAAAGGCGACCGGCCGGTCAAGACATTCGCGATGGGGGGCGGCACCTTCACCTTCCCGCAGTGGCTCGAGCGCAACCACCACGGCGACACGCTCGTCGCCGAGATCGACCCGGAGGTGACCGAGACCGCGCGCGAGGAATTCGGGCTGCGTGACACTCCGGGAGTCCGGGTCATCAACGAGGATGCGCGCCCGGCGCTGCGGGATCGGCCGAAGGACGAGCGCTACGACCTCGTGCTGGGCGACGCCTTCGGAGACCTCGCGATCCCGTATCACCTCGTCACCAAGGAGTTCGACGAGATCGTGAAGGACCGCCTGAAACCGGACGGGCTCTATCTCGCAAATGTCATCGACGGCGTCCATTACGACTTCCTGCGCTCCTACATCAAGACGCTGATGCAGACGTTTCCGCACGTGCGGCTGCTGGTGTCCCCATTCCAGTCACAGGGACAGCAGCAGACGTTCGTGATCGTCGCGTCGATGCAGCCGCCTCCACGGACCCGGACCATGGCAAAGCCGGCGCAGCTTCAGCAGTTTCTGGACCAACGTGAGGCGGAGGTTCTCACCGACGATCACGTGCCGGTCGATCAGCTCATGGCGCCGGTCTTCCGGCAGCGCATGCACCAGCGCCTGGACGAGCCGGGCCGAGCAGGGGCCTGACCACACATGCGCGCCCCGGCATGGTTCATCCTTCCGCTCGGAGAGCCCGATCCAAGGGACGCACGCCCACTGCGCTTTCCCGGGGCATTCGCGTTTCTCGCAAACGGCGGGCTGCTGGTGCTCGAGCTGGTAGCGGGGCGCATCATCGCCCCCACGGTCGGCGTCTCCCTTTACACCTGGACCGCCGTCATCGGCGTGGTGCTGGCAGGCCTCAGCCTCGGAAGCTGGCTCGGCGGAAAGATCGCCGACCGCAGGCCGGGGCGATCGGTGCTCTCGCTTCAGTTCCTGCTGAGCGCGCTCGCGTCCGCGCTCGTGCTGGTCTTCGAGTCGAACCTCGACAGCGTCGCGGCGCCCTTCACATGGCCGCAGATCTGGCAGGTCGTATGGCTCTCGACAGTGGTCTTCTTCCTGCCCTCGGTCTTGATCGGCACCGTGACGCCGATGATCGTGAAGCTCTCGCTCAACTCCCTCGACGTCGCCGGCCGCGTTGTCGGGCGCATTCGCGCCGCGGCGGAGCTGGGGGCGATCGTCGGCGTGTTCGTGACGGGCTTCGTCTTGATCGAGGCGTTCGGAACGCGCTCGATCGTCGCGGGCGTCGCGATCGTCCTCGCGCTGCTCGGGGTATTCAGCAACCCGCTTCTGACGGTCGCGCTTCGCCGTTCCGAGCGGGCCTGATCAGGACCCGGGCAGCGACGAGCCCGCCAACACGAAGAACCAGAACGCGAACGTCACGATCGCGGAGACCGCGGTCGCGACAAGCACGAAGTCGAGCACGGTGACCTCTGGCCTCGCGTCCTGCTCGCCTCGCAGGCTCCGCATCCAGGGCAGCCGCACGCGCACCGTCGAGACGTGCCCTGTCACGGACTGGTAGGTGCGGTTCAGGCGCGCAAGTCCGAGGGCGACGATCACGGTGGAGACGAGGATCCCGAATGCGACGAGCAGGTAGGGGCCCATGCGGCCCTGCTGCGAGCCCGTCGTGTGCGAGCCGATCCACAACCAGATCACGGGATTGCCCAGCCAGAGCATCAGGCCGCCGAGAACCATCAGCGCGATCAGGCCGAACTGGGCGAGTTTCTTCTGCTTCATCTGGTCGAGCCGCTTTCACGATGTTAGTGAGGGTGGCAAAATCGTCGCGGGGTGGGATTTCTTCGCAGTGAGCTGACCCGCAAGACGTGCCCGCGATGCTCGCGACGGACCGGCGCTCAGGCGGCACGGTGCCGTGGCTGCGGCTACCGGTACCCCGAGAAAGCGAGCCCGAGGCCGGCCGGCCTCGCGATGGGAGCGGGGTTCCCGCTGTTCCTTGTCGGCACGTTGATCCTGCTCACCAGCGACATCTCCCAGACGCTCGCAGTGCTCGCGGCCACGATGGTTTTCGTCGGGCTGCTGCTCTTCTTCGACCCGCGCTGACGCCCGCTGCGCCGCCTCCCCTCACTTCACTTTCTATAGTTACCTCGATGCGGAGCTTCGTGCGCATGCTCGCCTTCCTTCGCCCCTTCCGGCGCGGGGTAATCGTTTCGCTCGTGCTCTCGTGCACGGCGATCCTGGGCACGGTCGCGATTCCGCTCCTGCTCGGCGAGACGGTCGACGCGATCCAGAGCGGCGAGCGCAATCGCGTCTTGCCCTTGGCGGCGGCGATCGTCGGCGCCGGTTTGCTTCGCCTGGCCCTCTCCGTCCCGCGACGCCTGATCGCCGGCCGCGTCTCGCTCGGCGTCGAGTACGACCTCCGCAACCGGCTCTACAGCCATCTGCAGTCGCTCGAGCTCGGTTTCTTCGACCGGCAGCAGGTGGGCCAGCTGATGTCGCGCGCGACCGTCGACCTGCAGGCGATCCGTTTCTTCCTCGGATACGGACTCGTCTTCATCCTTCAGAACCTGCTCACGATCCTGCTCGCCGCGATCGTGATGTTTTACCTTCAGCCCTCGCTGGCGGCGATCACGCTCGCGCCGGTCCCGCTCGTGATCGCGGCTGCAGCCCGCTACGGACGCTACTCGCGCCCGGCGCTGCAGGAGGTCCAGCAGCGGATCGCCGAGCTAACCGCGGAGGCCGAGGAGAACATCTCCGGCATCCGGATCGTCAAGGCGTTCGCCCGCGAGGAGCATCGCTTCGACCGTTTCCGCGGGCGCGTCGGTCGGGTGTTCGACCAGAGCATGTACTCCACGCGGCTGCGGGCGTTCTACAACCCGATGATCTCGTTCCTGCCGAACCTGGGCCTCGCGGCCGTCCTGCTGGTCGGTGGCCGGCAGGTCGTCAACGGCTCGATCACGCTTGGCGAGTTCGCCGCCTTCAACTCCTACCTGCTGATGCTGATGTTCCCGATGCGAATGCTCGGGATTGCGCTCGGCATGGCGCAGCGGGCGGTGGCGTCGGGAAACCGCGTGTTCGAGCTCCTCGACCGCGCCCCGGAGATCGAGCCCCCTGCTCATCCGCTGGCACTTCCACCCGGCGGCGGCCGCGTCGAGTTCGATCGGGCGACGCTGTCCTACAACGGCGGCATGCCGGCGCTCGATGACGTGACGCTGGACGTCGCGCCCGGCGAGACGGTCGCCGTCGTCGGGCCGACAGGATCGGGCAAGACCACGCTCGTCGCGGCGATCGCGCGGCTCTACGACCTCAGCTCCGGGTCGGTGTCGATCGACGGACGCGACGTGCGCGACGTCGACCCGCACGAGCTGCGCAGGGCAGTCGCGCTGGTCCCGGACGACGGCTTCCTCTTCTCGGCGACCGTGCGCGAGAACATCGCCTATGCACGGCCCAATGCGACGCTGGAGGAGGTGCAGCTCGCGGGCCGGCGCGCTCAGATCCATTCCTTCATCGAGACGCTTCCGGAGGGCTACGAGACGATGGTCGGCGAGCGCGGGCTGACGCTTTCCGGCGGGCAGCGCCAGCGCATCGCGATCGCTCGCGCGCTCCTCACGGATCCCCGCGTGTTGATCCTCGATGACGCCACCGCGAGCGTCGATGCGGCCACCGAGCGGGAGATCAAGCGCGCGCTGCGCGAGGTGATGGAGGGCCGTACCACCTTCGTGATCGCCCACCGCCTTTCGACGATCACGCTCGCCGACCGCATCGTGGTGATGGATCAAAGTCGCATCACGGCCGTCGGCACCCACGAGGAGCTTCTCGAGGAGAGCCCGCTCTACGCCGAGATCGTCGATAAGGGCCTGCCGCGGCTGGGAGTCGCGCTCAGCGGGCTCGGCGACACGGGGGTCGACCCGGACGAACGCGCCGCGGAGACGGCACGGGCATGAAGCCCAGGGTGAAGCCGCCCGTCGGGAGCTCGGGTCGCCAGCGACTTCGCCGGCTGCGCGGTGTTCTCGAGCTGCTTCGTCCCTATCGCGGCCGCACCATCCTCGCCCTCGTTTCCCTTGTGCTGGGGACGGCGGCCAGTCTCGCGCCTCCATATCTCGCCAAGCTCGCGATCGACGACGGCATCACGCCGGGGGACCTCCACGCGTTGAACCTGATCGTGGCGGCGTTCGTTGCCTCGGCGCTTCTGTACTGGGGTGCGACGTACCTGCAGACCTATCTGGTCGGGTGGGTGGGCCAGCGCGCGCTTCAAGATCTTCGGCTTCGCCTGTTCAGCCACATCCAGCGGCAGTCGGTCGGCTTTTTCGGGCGCCGCAAGACCGGAGTGCTGATCTCCCGGCTCACGAACGACATCCAGGCGCTCGACCAGCTGGTCACGGACGGCGTCGTCACGCTGGTCTCCAGCACCCTGACGCTCGTCGGCACCGTGGCGATCATGCTGCTGCTGGACGTGCCGTTGGCGCTGATCACGTTCGCCGTGACGTTCCCGCTACTGGCGCTCGGGAGTGTGGCCTTCCGCTACTTCGCCGCGGGCGCCTACCGCCGGGTTCGCGAGAAGATCGCGAACGTCACCGCCTACCTGCAGGAGACGCTCTCGGGCGTCCGGATCGTGCGCGCGTTCGGGCAGGAGCGCCACCACAAGCGACGTTTCGCGGAGCTGAACGAGGAGCACCGCGCGGCGAACATGACGACGGTCTATCTGAACTCTTCGTATTTCCCGGGTGTCGAGCTGCTGTCGGCCGTGGGGACGGCGGTGATCCTGCTCTACGGCGGCTACCAGGCAATCGACGGTAACGTCACGATCGGCGTCCTGGTCGCGTTCGTCGGCTACCTGCAGAGCTTCTTCGACCCGATCCAGCAGCTCTCGAACCTCTACGTCACCTACCAGCAGGGCATGGCCGCGATCGACAAGATCTTCGACCTGCTCGACACCGAGCCCGACATGGTCGACGCGCCGGGTGCGCGGGAGCTGCCGACGATCCGGGGCGACGTGCGGTTCGACGATGTGTGGTTTTCCTATGACCGGGACGCGGACGCGACCGACGTGACCTGGGCGCTGGAGGACGTGACGCTGTCAGCCGGGGCGGGCGAGACACTGGCGCTCGTGGGCGCGACCGGCGCCGGGAAGTCGACGCTCGCGAAGCTGGTCGCGCGCTTCTACGACCCCCAGCGCGGAACCGTGAGCGTGGACGGGCACGATCTGCGCGACGTGACGCAGTCGAGCCTGCGGCGCCAGCTCGGCGTGGTCCCGCAGGAGGGCTTTCTCTTCGGGGGTACCGTGCGCGACAACCTCGAGTTCGGCCGGCCGGGCGTGAGCGAAATCGAGATCGTGGCGGCGACGAAGGCAGTCGGCGCGCACGACTTCATCCGGCGGCTGCCGGACGGTTACGAGACCGAGGTGGGAGAGCGCGGCTCGCGGCTCTCGGCCGGCCAGCGGCAGTTGGTCGCGCTGGCACGGGCGCTGATCGCCGATCCGCGGATCCTGGTGTTGGACGAGGCGACCGCGAACGTCGACGTGCACGCCGAGGGCGCGATCGAGCACGGGCTGCGCACGCTGCTGGCGGACCGCACCGCGATCGTGATCGCACATCGGCTTTCGACGGTCATGAACGCGGACCGCATTGCGGTGCTGGAGCACGGGCGTGTGGTCGAGACCGGAACGCACGACGAGCTGATCGCGGCCGGCGGGACCTACGCGCGGCTCTACCAGACCTGGGCCGAGCAGGCCGCGGCCTGAGGCGAACATACGTTCTGTCCGATGGGGCCTGTAAGTTCCCCGAAAACTGAAGCTGCGGGGCAGGGACTCGAACCCCGACAACGGCGTCCAGAGCGCCGCGGACTACCGATTATCCGACCCCGCAAGGAGTGCAAGGAGGATAGCCATTTCACGGATGAGAACTCGCGAGCGCGTTCGGCAGTTGCTCGAAGAGGGCAAGGGGGTCAAGGAGATAGCCAGGCTGCTCGGTATCTCCCAGGGCACAGTCGGATACCACAAGCGGCGGCTGCGGTATCCGATCGACGAGCGATGCAATCGCCGGTACGACTGGACGGAGATCCAGGCCTACTACGACGCGGGTCATTCCGTTCGGGAGTGCGCCGCTCACTTCGGATTCTCGAGCAAGTCGTGGTACGACGCCGTTGAGCGAGGCGCAGTAACGCCACGTCCGCAGGCGATGCCGCTCGAAGAGCTACTGATCGAAGGACCACGCGGCCGTAACAACATCAAGCTGCGCCTGATCGCCGCCGGCGTCAAGGAGAACCGATGCGAGGAGTGCGGCATCGTCGCGTGGCGCGACCAGCCGCTATCACTGGAGCTCCACCATCGCAACGGCGAGCGCCACGACAACCGCCTCGAGAACCTGGCGCTGCTGTGCCCCAACTGCCACAGCCAGACTGATTCCTGGGGTGGAAAGAACGCTACCGCGACCGTGACGGTGCTTCGGCCGCCACCTGCGCACCCGGGTACCGCTGCTTGATCCACTCCACGTACTGCCCGGCGCGGTCGGGGTCGGCCAGCCGGAGGAGCACGGTCGAGCCGTACGTGCCCTCCGCCCCCACGCTTGTCAGCGTGCCTGCTGACACGTAGCCGAGGCCCCGACCGGCACCGGGATAGCGCGAACGCGCAGCCGTCTCGGCCACGCCGCCCAAGTTGAGACGGATCCTCCCTCGAGCTGTCACGACCGTGACCCTGCCACCGAGCGGAACACCGAGCAGACGTGCGGTGGTCCGCTCCAGCACGACCGTGTGCGGCCGCACCCACTCGCCTGACACGAGCGACGGGCGGTCGACGGCTGTTGCCGCGGCCGGTCGTGCTTCAAGCCGAGCGCCGACCTCTCTCCCGTCGTAACGGAGAGAGGTGCCGGCGCTCGAGAAGGGGCCGGACGTCGCGGTGAGGCCGGGCAGATCCGCGAGGGGTTCGAGGTTCACGCCCGGAAGTGCGAACACCGCGACGTGCGGCCCGTTCGTCGCATCGAAAGTGGACTGCAGTGGCGCGTGCGCCGAGCGTCCACCGCTCGCGACGATCGCAACCACGGCGGCGGTGGCGGCGATGCTCAGGGCGACGGCGGCACTCCACCGCGGTCGCCGGGCAATTGTCGGAGCGTGCGCTCTTGTGACGGCTGGCGTTTGCACTGGCAAGAAACTAGAGTCAGCGAACCGTGTGTTCCAGGCACTTTTACCGAGATGCAGCGGGCAATCGTGGCGTCAACCTCGCACACTGAGCAACGCCCTGCGGGGCGGCTCTCATTCCGCGAGCTGCTGAACGAGGAGGACCGCGCGGCGCTCGACTGCCTCGGAAGGGAGGCGGTGTTTCCGGCCGGCACCGTGCTGATGCACGAGGGACTTCACGGCGAGGGCGTGATCGTCCTGCTGGACGGCGTCGTGAAGGCCACATCCGTCACGCGCGCCGGGCGTGAGG
>JBKOZI010000138.1:0-5838 GCA_046725795.1 Actinomycetota bacterium | reverse complement strand
CTCGTTCGAGGCGCAGGCCGCGAGACATCGACGCCTGGCACAAGTTGCGATCACGAATCGCGATCCGACACCGGCGCCCGGACGGCGTCGGTCACTGGACGTGGCATGACCCTTCCGAACCGGGTAATCGGCACCCACACGGTCCCTTTACGCCTCAGTCCTTTACGCCTCAGTCCGGTTCTCGTGTGGCCGCCCGAGGTATGGGAACTCGGGGAGCAAGTCGTTGTGTGGGCCCACCTTGTCGTCGGTGGCCTTCCCGTTCGTCAAGATGGCCATAAAAGGATCGACCACATCGTCAGTGAGCAACCGGCCGTTGTCCGGGTAAGCAACCGGGCGCGTAGGGTCGTAGGGCAAGACATCGGGCACCATGGTCCCCGCCACCCGCTTGGCCCCCTCCGGGGAGTACCCACCTGTGTGCTCCAGCGAGTGGGCCATCCCCTCCACGAAGCGAGCGTCATCTGCCGGCTCGCTGCCGAGGTACGCTGCCTTCTCCTCGTTTGGGACGAGGAAGGGGACCTGCTGGGTTCGAGCCCCGCGCTCCACTTGGACCCAGTTCGCGTCATCTGCAGGGACCAGCGCTCGGAGCCACAGACCTACCTCGCCGTCTCCCAACTCGCTGTTGGGAAGGTCCAGCACGATGCTGCACACGTCGCTGTTGGCGAAGAAGTCGTCTCCTGTGAACTGGAAGTCGTTCAGGGCGCCGCCCGCGTCGAAAAAGAAGGGGTCGCTACGCCAGCCCGCGAAGAAGCGATACTCGCCAGCCTGCGTCACCTCCGCTTCTGGGCCCGTCGATACCGGAGCATCCTCGATGATCGCTTCGCCGCCGTCGCCCATCCCGGCGGCGTCGACGCCCTCGACGCGGCGCATCGTCGCACTCTGCGCCCCGTTCTCTGACGGCGAGAATCGGAACCGATAAGCGATGTCCGCGACCACATCCCCGTCGGTGTCGATCCTGAGCTCGTAGATCGCCTCGGGCGCGAAAGGCTCGGTAGTCGTGGGCCCCTGCGGGTTCACACCCGTGGACGGATGCACGTCCATGATGAGGATCGACCTGTTTGTGTCCCCGGGCTTAGGGAAGGCGTACAGGTCGCAGTAGTCGAGTCGGGCATCGCCGTGCGGGAAGCCGAAATCAGGCCCGGAGTAATGGTGTGACAAATGTGCTCCTCGTCCCCTCACCGTGGCTTGTCGAACAGCGCGCTCAGGATATCGCGCCCGGCATGACCCGTAGCGCCAGTCGCGCACAAGGGTGAAACTCCCCCGTGGCCGCGCCGGAGCAGGAGCTCGGTGCCACGATGTTCGGAATGAGCAGCGACAGTAGGTATTCGACGAAACGCTGACAACTGCTCCGGGGTTTGTGCACGAGCGCGACGGCTACGTCTGCCGACTCCGCACGTCGCCACGCTGTCGCGGCAACGCCAACACCGCTCAGCATGAGCCGGTGAGCGAGGCGCCGCATCGTTTCTTCGACGAGATGAATGTCATAGCGAGTTGCGGGGAGTGCAACTACGGGCACGGCGCGACGGTCAAGGGTTCGCGCAGCCGGGACGCCATCGCTCGCCTCGAGGGTGGCTCAACAGTCATGTTGAACTCTCTTTCATCAGAGTTGCCTGCCGCGCGGCCGGCAGCTTTCGTGTCCGCCTGGTCGCACAAAGGCCTGTGTGGGAGTCGGGAGGCCGCAATCTCCAGCGGCTTCCGCGCGAAGTCTTGGTGCAGGCTGATTCTGCGCTTCTCTCGAGCGCAAGTCAACGGCCCGAAAGCTAGCCCCGAACACTCGTCTGGCAGTGGCAACCGAGGGGGCGCCAGCAAGCGACTTTCAGCTGTCTACCGCTGCACCGGCCTGCGCTCTTGCCCACGCCGGTTACTCGTGAACGCCTGCCCGCAATCACGGCAAGTGAACTCGAGTGGTCCTCGCCAGCGAACGATCTGCCACCACTCACGCGAGCAAGCCGGTGAGCAATAAAGGCCGGGTCGTCCCAGGTCGCGTTGCGCCGGGATCTCGCCTCCGCAGTTCCGACTTTTTTGGCGGGTGTCGCCCAGACCCCGCCACTCAGGAGATGTGTGTCTCTGAGACGTTTTCCCTCGAGATAACGCGATCGGGGGGGAAAAGTGCCGGAAAGAGGCCTCTCGCGCGGCTTATGATTTTCAAAAAAGGGGGTTATGACACGGGGTCCTTATGACCTGATGGCGCTCTCGAACACGCACGGCTGGCTCGTCGTCTCGACCGGGAACAAGTCGGAGCTCGCCGTCGGCTACTCGACCCTCTACGGCGACATGGTCGGCGGGTTCTCGCTCCTCAAGGACGTGTTCAAGACCGACGTGTTCCGTCTGGCGAAGTACCTGAACGAGCGCGCCGGCCGCGAGCTCATCCCCGCCTCGACGATCGAGCGGGCGCCGAGCGCCGAGCTCCGCGCCGACCAGCTCGACGAGGACTCGCTTCCTCCCTATGCCGCGCTCGACCGCGTCCTCGAGGCGTACGTCGAGCTCGACCGCTCGCGCGAGAGCTGCTCGAGGACGGGTTCGATCCCGGCGTCGTGGAGCGGGCGCTCGCGCTCGCGATCGGGCCGAGTACAAGCGGCGCCAGGCCCCGCCCGGCGTGAAGCTCCGCCCGAAGGCGTTCGGGCGCGACCGACGCTACGCCGATCACGAACCGCTGGCGCGGTTGACACCGGCCTAGCGTAAGTTCATACTTACGTAAGTGGGAACTAACGCTTCGGTCTGGGACGCGCTCGGCGACCCCACCCGCCGCCGGATCTTCGAGCGGCTGCGCGAGGGACCGCGGTCGGTGGGTGAGCTCGCGGAAGGGCTGCCGGTCAGCCGGCCCGCGGTCTCGCAGCACCTGCGCGTCCTCAAGGAGGCGGGTCTCGTGAGCGACCGGAAGGACGGGACGCGGCGCGTGTACCGCGTCGATCCCGACGGCGTGCGCGAGATCCGCGACACGTTCGATCGCCTCTGGAGCGACGCGCTCGAGCGCTTCCGCGACGAGGCGGAGAAGGAGGAGGCACGATGAGCACGATCACGATGGAGCCGGTGCGACGCACGATCGGCGTCGACTGCGACGTGGAGCACGCGTGGGAGGTCTTCACGAGGCGGATCGCCTCGTGGTGGCCGACGTCCTCGCACTCGCTCGCCGGCGACCAGGTCGCCGACGTCGTCTTCGAGGGGCGCGAGGGCGGCGACGTCTACGAGGTCTCGACGTCGGGCGAGCGTCACCTGTGGGCGACCGTGCAGGTCTGGGACCCGCCGAACCGGCTCGTCCTCGACTGGAAGGTGAACCCCGAACGGCCCGTGACCGAGGTCGAGGTGATCTTCACCCCGTTCGAGGACGGGAGCGGGACCCGCGTCGAGCTCGAGCACCGCGGCTGGTCCGGCGACGACCGCGAGAGCCGCGACAACTACGACGAGGGCTGGGAGTTCGTCCTCGGCCGGTTCGCCGAGAGCATCGCGAAGAAGGCCTGAAACCACCGCAGCCGCTCCGCGTACGGCACCGCCGCGTTCGCGGGCGAGGTCGACGGGAGCACGAAGAGCGCCGTCTCGCCGAGGCGGCGCTCCTGCGGACCGAGCTCCGGCCGCTCGCCGAAGACGCCGCGGTACGCCTCCTTGCCCACGAAGCCGATCGCGCGCGGTGCGAGGGTGCGGGCGAGCTCCTCGAGCCGCTCCAGCGAGCCGGCGAAGTCCGCGCGGCGCAGGTCGCCGGAGCCCGGCGTCGTGCGGTAGGCGGCGTTCGTGACGCCGATGCCGTGGCGCAGCAGGTCGAACTGCTCGCTCGGATCGAGCAGGCGCGGCGTGAACCCCGCGTCGTGGAGAAGGCGCCAGAAGTCGTTTCGCGGGTTGGCGAAGTGGGCGCGCGCCGCCGCCGACACGCGGCCGGGATTGATCCCGCAGAAGACCGCGGTCAGGCCCTGCGCGAGCACGTCCGGGACGTCGCTCGGGGCTCCCAGGGCGTTCCAGGCGGCTCGCTCGCGGTTCACGGCCGCAGGAGACGGTATTCGAATACGGCCCCGAAGAGCCGGAGGCCGCGAACGGGCCGAGGCGGGCTTCGCCTGGCGGGAGCCCGCCGGCCTGGGCGCCCTAGGCTGCTTCGGGCTCGTCGGCATCGTCGTCCGCCGCGCCGGCGTGACCGGCGACCTCCGGCTCGACCACGCCGACCTCGAGGCGCAGCTCTCCGACCGCACACGTGTGGTGGCGTTCCCGATCGCGTCGAACGCCGTCGGCACGGTGCCCGACGTCCGCCGCGTCGTCGAGCTCGCGCACGCCGCGGGCGCGCTCGCGTGGGCGGACGCGGTCCACTACGGCCCGCACGGCCCGATCGACGTCGAGGGCTGGGACGTCGACGTGCTCATCTGCTCGCCGTACAAGTTCTTCGGCCCACACCTCGGCCTCGCCTACGGGAAGCGGGAGCTGCTCGAGTCGTGGCGGCCGTACAAGGTCCGGCCGGCGGCCGACGAGCCGGTCGGCAACCGGTTCCAGCACGGGACGCAGCAGCACGAGCTGCTCGCCGGCTTCGTCGCCGCGGTCGAGTACGTCGAGTCGCTCAGCTGGGACGCGATCGTCGCGCACGAGCGCGAGCTCGGCGAGCGCTTCCTCGCGGGGCTGCCGGACGGCATCGAGCTCTACGGGCTGCGGACGATGGACGGCCGGGTCCCGACGTTCTGCTTCAACGTCGACGGCCGGACGCCGGAGCACGTCGCGATCGAGCTCGCCGCGCGCGACCTCGCCGTGTGGCACGGCGACTACTACGCCGTCGAGGTCTTCCGGCAGCTGGGGCTGCCGGGCGGCGCCGTGCGGGCGGGCATCGTCCACTACAACACGGCGGAGGAGGTTGACCGCCTGCTCGCCGCGCTCGAGGAGCTGTGCGGCTCCTAGTCCTCGGCGGGACGAAGTTCCTCGGGCGCGCGATCGTCGAGGCGGCCCTCCGGCGCGGGGACGACGTCACGCTCTTCAACCGCGGCACGACGAACCCGGAGCTCTTCCCGGGCGTGGCGAAGCTGCGCGGCGACCGCTCCGGCGACCTCTCGTCGCTCGCCGCCGGGCGCCCGGGGGTTATGACCTGCCTAGGCCTAGCGGCGCGGTACCGTCCCGACATGGCGACGCTGCGTGCGTCCTGCTCGTGCGGGCAGCTCACGGTCGAGGTCGAGGGCGACCCTGTCAGGGTCTCGATCTGCCACTGCCTCGCCTGCCAGCGGCGCACAGGGAGCGCGTTTGGGATGCAGGCACGCTGGCCCGCGAGCAGGTACGGATTGAGGGCGATGCGACCGAGTACGTGCGGATCTCCGACGAGGGCGAGGAGCGCTCGTTCTTCTTCTGCCCGCGCTGCGGCGCGACCGTCTACTACTGGAGCGACCCGGAGCGCATCGCGGTGCCGGTCGGCGCGTTCGCCGACCCGAACTTCCCCGCGCCGCGCGTCTCGGTCTGGGAGGACCGCATGCACCCGTGGGTCGGCCTGCCCGACGGGATCGAGCACATCGGCTGAGCTCAGCGAACGGAGCGGAGGCGGAGCGGGCCAGGCGGCCGCTGCTCCTGGTGCTCCATCAGCACGAAAAGGGGCCCGGCTCTTTCATCGAAACCGGGCTTCGCGCGATCTGGAAGGGTCGGTTCTCGGACTTTCACTCAGCCCCGATGAAGATCAACGTCCGAGATGAGGCTGGCGGACTCGTGGGCTGCGTGCTCGGCGTCCATCATGCGTTCGCGGCCGGTTAGTAGATCGCCGGGCGCTTCGGATGCTCGTAGCGGGCGAGCCGTTCGGCCATCTCCGCGATCTGCTGCTGCTGCTCTTCGACGAGGGCGCGAAGATGCTCGATGGTCTGCCGCGTGTTCTGGGCGGCGACGCGGGCGCCGTCG
>JBKOZI010000137.1:0-24298 GCA_046725795.1 Actinomycetota bacterium | reverse complement strand
GCGCCGGGTCGTGATCGATTCTCAGGCCTCGCGGCGCCAGGCGCCCGCGCCGATGCCCCAGCAACGCCGCCGGAGGAGCCGCGGGCGTGGCGCGCCGCCGCCCGAGCCGGGCGACCGGCCGCCGGCAGTCGTAGTCGAGGCGCCCCCAGTCAAGATCCCGTCCGGGGCGACCGTACGCGACGTCGCCGAGCACCTGGGTGTTCCGGTCTCGGACGTGATCAAGAAGCTGATGGCGCTTGGCGAGATGGCCTCGATCACCCAAACGCTCTCCGATGAGGCGATTGGCGTGATCGCGGACGAATTCGACAAGAAGGTGGAAGTCGTCCGCGCCGCCGAGGACGAGACCGAGCCCGTCTTCGAGGACGCCGACGAGGACCTCACGGCGCGGCCGCCCGTGGTCACGATCATGGGTCACGTCGACCACGGCAAGACTTCGCTGCTCGACGCGATCCGCGAGACGGAGGTCGCGGCCGGCGAAGCCGGGGGGATCACGCAGCACATCGGCGCGTATCAGGTGCACCACGACGCCAAGGTCGTGACGTTCCTCGACACTCCCGGCCACGAGGCCTTCACCGCGATGCGTGCGCGTGGCGCCAAGGTCACGGACATCGCTGTTGTCGTGGTCGCCGCCGACGATGGTGTGATGCCGCAGACCACCGAGGCGATCGATCACGCGAAAGCGGCGCACGTCCCGATCCTGATCGCGGTGAACAAGGTCGACAAGGAAAATGCCGACCCCAACCGCGTGCGCGGCGAGCTGGCGTCCCAGGGCCTCACGCCCGAGGACTGGGGCGGCGAGACGATCTTCGCGGACGTCTCCGCGAAGACGAAGCAAGGCCTCGACAACCTCGTCGAGATGATCCTTCTGATGGCAGAGGTCGAGGACCTGAAGGCCAATCGGGACACTTCGGCGAGCGGCACCGTGGTCGAGTCCAGGCTGGACCCGGGCCGCGGTCCCGTGGCGACGGTCCTCGTCCAGCGTGGAACGCTGAAGATGGGCGACGCGCTTGTCGCCGGTGCCCACTGGGGACGCGTGCGCGCCATGCACGACTTCCTCGGGAACCGTGTCAAGCAAGCCGCACCCGGCGAGCCGGTCGAGATTCTCGGGTTCGACAGTGTTCCGGACGCTGGTGAGACGGTGCGTGCGGTCACAAACGACCGCGAGGCCCGCCATCTCGCCAGCGAGCGCGCGATTCGCCTCAAGACGGAGGCGCTCGCCCGCCGCAGGTCGGCCACGGTGAGCCTCGAGGACGTATTCGAGCGCGCGCGCGAGGGACAGGCAGTCGAGCTCAACCTGGTCCTGAAGGCGGATGTCGCCGGCTCGCTGGAGGCGATCCAGGACCAGATCGCCAAGCTCTCCCGCGCGGAGGTGCCGCTCAACGTGCTCCACACCGGCGTCGGCGGGATCAACCAGTCCGACGTGATGCTGGCCGCGGCCTCCCAAGCTGTGATCATCGGCTTCAACGTGCGCCCGCTGCCCGAGGCGAAGACGCTTGCCGACCAGGAGGGCGTCGACGTGCGCACGTACACGGTGATCTACAAGATCACCGACGAGCTGAGGGCGGCGATGCAGGGCATGCTGGCGCCCGAGGAGGTCGAGCAGTCGCTCGGCATGGCGGAGGTTCGGCAGATCTTCCGCGCGTCGCGGATCGGCACGATCGCCGGTTGCCATGTCACGCAGGGCCGCATCACGCGCACTGCGAACTTGCGGGTCCTGCGGGAAGGCACGATCGTCTACGACGGCAAGATCTCGTCGCTCAAGCGCTTCAAGGACGACGTGCGCGAAGTCGAGGAGGGATTCGAGTGCGGGATCACGATCGAGAACTTCCAGGACGTGAAGGAAGGCGACGTCCTCGAGGCATACGAGACGCGCCAGGTCGAGCGCGAGCTCGAGTAGAGCACGGGCGTGCCGTTTCTGGCCGCGCTCACGATTCACCTGCACCTGCCCGACAACGGCAGCCTCAAGGGAAAACGCAAGGAGCTGTTGTCGGTGCGCGCCGCGCTCGTGCGGCGCTTCGGCGCAAGCGTCGCGGAGGTCGACAACCACGATCTCTGGCAGCGTGCGACGCTCGCTGCCGGGCTCGTGTCGCGCTCGGCCGGGGAGCTGGAGCGGGCCGCGGACGGGATCGAGCGCTATCTGCTCGCGCGTTTTCCCGACGGAGTGCGAGTCGAGCGGCGGCTCCTGTCGTTCAAGGACATCGACGCCTGAGAGCTCTGGGGCCAAACCGCACCGGAACTCGTCTGCGATTCGACCTGCAAGCTGCAAGTTTCAGAACGCGGCTCGGGCAGGGATTTCGCCCAATTCGCCCAAACAGCGTCTAATACACTCGAAATGCCTTCTACGGAGGTCCAATCCATTCCCTGCCATGCCTGGCGACAGAATCCGTCGAGTCAACGAAGCGGTGCGTGAGGTCTTGAGCGAGGCGATCACCACCGAGCTCAAGGATCCGCGCGTCGGGTTCGTGACCGTGACCGCGGTCGACACGAGCCCGGACCTCCGGCGTGCGCACGTTTTCGTGAGCGTGCTCGGCGACGAGCAACAGCGCGAGGCTTCGCTTGCCGGGCTGTCCTCATCGCACGGCTATCTGCAGGCGCGCGTCGCCTCCCGCCTGCGGCTGAAGCACACACCCACGCTCGATTTCCAGTACGACCCGAGCGCCGAGCGGGTGATGCGGATCAGCGAGCTGCTGCGCGAGGGGGGGCCGAGCTCGTGAAGACGGAAACGACAACTTCCGAGACCGCCCGCGAGCAGGTCATCGAGGAGCTGCGCCTGGGCGAGAAGTTCCTGCTCACGACGCACGAGAGCCCGGACGGCGACGCGCTCGGGTCACTCGTCGCGATGCACGAGATCCTCGGGCTGATGGGCAAGGACAACGTGATGTTCATGTCCGCGGACGACTTCCCGCTTCCGTACGAGTATCGGACCCTGCCGCTCGGGGATGTCAGCCATGTGCTTCCGCCGGACGCCGAGGAGCGCACGATCGTGTTTCTCGATTGCGGCAACATCGACCGGATGCCGGTCACCTTCCTCCGACGCGACGACGCGCACATAGTCAACATCGACCACCACCACGACAACACCGAGTTCGGCACCGCCAACCTCGTCGTCGGGGGCGCGTCGTGCACGGCCGAGATCATCTACGGGCTCACGGAGGAACTCGGTGTGGAGCTCACACGCGAGATCGCTGAAGCGCTCTACGTAGGGCTCGTGACCGACACGGGCAAGTTCCAGTATCAGAACACGACGCCGGCGGCGCACCGCATGGCCGCGGAGCTGATCGAGCTCGGCGTGGACGTGCACGAGGAATTCCGGCGCCTTTACGAGAACGTGCCGTTCGCCAAGCTGCAGTTGCTGGCACGTGTGCTGTCGAGCGTCGAGCGCTACGACGAAGGCGGGCTGACGGTCTCCTACATCAAGCGGACGGACTACGAGGAGACCGGCGCGGACGAGAACTACTCCGAGGGCATCGTGGACCACATCCGCGCGGTCGAGGGCACGATCGTCGCGGCGCTCGTTCGCGAGCAGCTCAAGGAAGGGCGCGAAGGCGTCAGCAAGGTGAGCCTCCGGGCCGCCACGGATGACGTCGACGTGAGCGTGATCGCACGCAAGGAAGGCGGTGGCGGTCACCGTCAGGCCGCCGGCTTCTCGACTGAGAAGACCGGCGACGAGCTGATCGACTTCATCCGCGCAGAGATCGCCGCCCAGCTCTAAGGGCCACTAGTGGTCCTTCTCGGAACGTTCGCCGGCAAACGGCGAGGCTCCGGGGCCGCCGGGCAAGGACGCAGGGAGACCGCGTACTGGTGGGTACGCGGGCGACCGAGGACGCAGCATGGCGGTTCGGGAGACCGCCGTTTCCGGTGAGGCGTTTCGGGAAGGACCACTAGCGAGCGGGGGCAGGTAGTCTTCGGCGCGATGGCCGCGAGCGGCGTGCTGCTGGTGGCAAAGCCCGCCGGCGTGACTTCGCACGACGTCGTCGAGCGCGTGCGCCGGCTTCCGATCGCGCAGGGCGCGAAGGTCGGCCACGCCGGCACCCTGGACCCGTTCGCGACCGGGCTGCTGCTGGTGCTGGTGGGGCAGGCAACGCGATTCCAGCGATTTTTCATGGCCCTTCCGAAGACCTATGAGGCGACCGCGCGGTTCGGCGCCGTCTCGAGCACAGGCGACCCCACGGGCGAGGTCGAGGAAACAGGCAGCGCGGCCGCCGAAGCGGCGGTACGGGATGCCGCCGTGCAGCTGGTCGGCGAGATCGAGCAGCGCGTGCCGCTGACCTCGGCCGTGAAGGTCGGTGGGGAGCGGTTGTATCGAAAGGCGAGGAGGGGAGAGGAGTTCGAGACGCCCGTCCGCCGGGTGCGGGTGATGCGGATGGACGTCACGGACTTCAACGAGCACAGACAGGAGGCAGACCTCCTGGTCGAGTGCTCGAGCGGCACCTACGTGCGCCAGCTGGTCACGGATCTCGGTGAGCTCTGCGCAACCGGCGCCTACTGCGCGGCGTTGGAGCGGACTTCGATCGGGCCCTTCGCCCTGGACGCGGCTGACGAGGCCCGCGTCGTGCCGCTCGTCGAGGCGCTCTCGTTCTTGCCCGAGCGCGCCCTCGACGCCGACGAGGAGCGGCTCGCTCGAACCGGCCGTGCGCTCGAGGACGGCATCGACACGGGAACATCCACGGCCGCCAACGTGCGCCTGACCGCCCGCGGCGAGCTCGTCGCCGTAGCCGAGCGCCGGGGTGGGAAGCTCAAGCCGGTCACCGTGATCCCGCCCTCGTGAAAGTCCACCGCCTGGAAGACGTGCCGGACGCCCCCGAGGGCCGCGCGGTCGCGCTCGGGACGTTCGACGGCGTACACCTCGGACACCGCCGGGTGATCGGCTCGGCCCGCGACTGGGCCGATCAACACGGCACCCGGGCCAGCGTCGTCACGTTCGACCCACACCCGCTCCAGGTCCTGAGGCCGGACGAGCCGCCGATGCTCCTGACCACGACCGGCGTGAAGACGGAACTGATCGAAAAGCTGGGCGCAGACGAGCTGATCGTGATCCCGTTCACCGAGGAGCTGTCCCGGCTGGACGCGGACATGTTCTGTCGCGACGTGCTCGCGGGCGCGCTCAACGCCCGGCACGTGAGCGTCGGGGAGAACTTCCGGTTCGGCCACGGCGCCGCCGGAGACGCAGCCTTCCTGCGCGGACGCCCCGAGTTCGAGACCGAGGTGGTTCCGTTGATCGAGCACGCCGGCCAGACCGTGTCATCGAGCCGCATCCGGGAGCTCATCTCGACCGGCGCGGTCGCCGAGGCGGCCGAGCTGCTGGGGGCGCCGTCTGCGCTCGAGGGCACCGTCGTCCAGGGAGATGCGCGCGGGCGGGAGCTGCAAATGCGGACGGCCAACCTCGAGCCGCCCTCGGGGATCGTCCTGCCCGGCGCCGGCATCTACGCGGCACGCGCCCGGCTTGCCGACGGGCGGGAGCTGCCCGCGGCGGTCAGCATCGGCGTGCGGCCCACGTTCGAGGAAGCGGGCGATCTGAGGATCGAGGCCCACCTGATCGGGTTCGACGGCGACCTCTACGGCGAGACGCTCCGGCTCACCTTCCTCGAGCGGCTCCGGGACGAGGAGCGCTTCGACTCAGGGGAGGCGCTTGCGGCGCAGATGCAGAAGGACGTCGAACAGGTCCGCCGCGTCGTGGGCGAGGTGAAAGCGAGCTGATTCGAAGAGCGGCACGGGCGTCACCAGGAGCTCTGCTACGTTTCCCGCCGATGCCACTCACCAAAGAGGCAAAGCAGGAAGTGATGCAGAAGTTCGGGCGCGGTGACAACGACACCGGCTCGCCCGAGGTTCAGGTTGCCCTGCTCACTGCTCGGATCAACGAGCTCACCGAGCACCTCCGCGAGCACAAGAAGGATCACCACTCACGCCGGGGCCTGCTGATGCTGGTCGGCCAGCGGCGGCGCCTCTTGAACTATCTGAACCGCCGGGACGTGGACCGCTATCGCGGCCTCGTCCAGGAACTCGGCCTTCGCCGCTAGATAGCCGCCCGGATGGTGCGGCGGCCTTGGGGTCGCCGAAAAAGCCGCTGCTACGATTCGGCGCAACCTTCCAGAGAAGCAAAGACATGCAGCCAACCGAAGGCTGCCGAAAGGAACCGAATGACCTCTGAAGACGTTGGCCGCGCCTCGGTCGAGATCGAAGGCGTCGAGATCAGCTTCGAGACCGGCAAGCTTGCCAAGCAGGCAGGCGGCGCGGTCGTTGTGAGGGCCGGCGACACGATGGTGCTCTGCACCGCCACCGCCGGCAATCCCCGTGACGTCGACTTCCTCCCGCTCACGGTGGACGTCGAGGAGCGCATGTACGCGGCCGGGAAGATCCCCGGCAGCTTCTTCAAGCGCGAGGGGCGCCCCTCGGAGAAGGGGATCCTCACCGCGCGCATGATCGACCGGCCGATCCGCCCGCTCTTCCCGAAGGGCTGGCACAACGAGACGCAGATCGTGGCCACGCCGATGTGTGTCGACCACGTGGTGCCCTACGACATCCTCGCGATGAACGGCGCCTCCGCGGCGCTCGCCTTGTCCGACATCCCATTCCCGACGCAGGTTGGCGCGGTCCGGATCGGCAAGCTCGAGGGCAAGTTCGTGGTCAACCCGGCCGAGCCCGACATCTCTGAGTCCGAGCTCGACTTGATCGTGGCCGGTACCGACGACGCGATCCTGATGGTCGAGGCCGGCGCGAACGAGATCACCGAGGGCGAGCTGCTCGACGCGCTCGACATCGCCCACGAGGAGATCCGCAAGATTTGCGCCACCCAGCGCGACCTCGCCGAGCGCTTCGGCAAGCCGAAGAAGGAGATCGCGCCGGTCGTCGTCGACGAGGACCTCCTCGAGCAGATTCGCCAGTCGCACGGCGAGCAGCTGGACCAGGCCACGCAGGTAGAGGACAAGCTCGAGCGCCAGGACGCGACCAAGGCGGTCGAGGAGGATGTTCTGGAGAAGTACGCGATCCTCGACGACGAGGCGGCCGACGCCGTCGACCCGGCGCGCCGGGCCGCGGTGCAGCGTGCCTTCGACAAGCTCGAGAAGGACATCATCCGGCGCCGGATCGCGATCGACAAGCGCCGGCCCGACGGCCGCGCCGCGGACGAGATCCGCGAGGTCACGGCGGAGGTCGGCATCGCGCCCCGCACGCACGGCTCCGCGCTCTTCACGCGTGGGCAGACCCAGGCATACACGGTCACGACGCTCGGCACGAGCCGCGAGGAGCAGCGTCTCGACACGCTCGGCCTCGAGACCGCGAAGCGGTACTTCCACCACTACAACTTCCCGCCGTTCTCGGTCGGGGAGGCCGGCTTCATGCGTGGGCCCAAGCGCCGCGACATTGGCCACGGCGCGCTCGCCGAGCGGGCGCTGCTGCCGATGATCCCGTCGCAGGAGGAATTCCCGTACACGATCAGGGTCGTCTCCGACATCCTCGAGTCGAACGGCTCCTCGTCGATGGCGTCGGTCTGCGGCTCGACGCTCTCGTTGATGGACGCTGGGGTGAAGATCCGCAAGCCGGTGGCGGGCATCGCGATGGGGCTCGTGAAAGAGGGCGACGACTACATCGTGCTCTCCGACATCGCGGGTGTCGAGGACCACCTCGGCGACATGGACTTCAAGGTCGCCGGGACGGAGAAGGGCATAACGGCGCTCCAGATGGACATCAAGATCTCGGGCGTCACGTTCGACATCCTGCGGACGGCACTCGAGCAGGCACGCGAGGGGCGGACGTTCATCCTCGAAAAGATGAGCGATGCCCTCGCCGAGACCCGCGCGGAACTCAGCCCGTACGCACCACGCATCACCTCGATCCAGATCGATCCGGACATGATCGGCAAGGTGATCGGCAAGGGCGGCGAGACGATCCGAGCGCTATCGGAAGAATACGAGGCACAGATCGACGTCGACGACGAGGGGATGGTGCTCGTCTACGCGGTGAACGGCGAGCAGGGAGACGCCTGCATCGAGGCGATCCGGCAGATGACGAAGGACGTCGAGCTGGGCGAGGTGTTCACGGGCAAGGTCGTGAAGACCACCACCTTCGGTGCATTCGTCGAGCTCTCGAAGGGCACCGACGGCCTGATCCACATCTCGAACATCAAGCCGGGCGAGCGGCCGGAGTCGGTCGAGGACGTCGTCAACAAGGGCGACGAGCTGACCGTGCGCGTGGTCGAGCTCGACAAGCAGCGCGGCCGCATCGGCCTGCGGCTTGCGGACGACCCCGCGATCGAGGGAAAGTCGGTCGAGGAGCTCGCCGCGATGGGCACCGGTAACGGCCGTCCCTCGGGCGGGCGGCGCGGTGATCGTGACCGCGACCGTGGCGGTCGTGGAGGTCGTGGCCGTGACCGCGATCGCGACCGCAGCGGCTCACGCGGCCGGGACTAGCCACTAGTGCTCGAGGAGCACACCCTTACGACGCTCGAGTCGGGCGTACGGGTGGTGAGCGAGAAGCTCCCGTCTGTGCGCTCGATCGCGGTCGGGCTCTGGGTCCGCGTCGGGTCCCGCGATGAGCCGTACGAGCAGGCGGGAATCTCGCATTTCCTGGAGCACATGCTGTTCAAGGGCACCAACGATCTGAACGCCGAGCAGATCGCTCAGGTGTTCGACCGCTTCGGCGCCGACGTGAACGCGGCCACGAGCAAGGAGGCGACGGTCCTCCACGCCCACTTCCTCGACGAGCACCTCGAGGACGCGTTCCGCGTGATGGGCGACATGTTCCTGCGCTCGACGTACGCCGACCTCGAGTCCGAGCGCCACGTCGTGCTCGAGGAGATCGCGATGTACGAGGACGAGCCCCAGGACAAGGTTCACGATGTCCTGTCGACAGCCGTGTTCGGCGACCACCCTCTGGGCAGGCCGGTGATCGGCCGGGGCGAGGTGATCGCCGATCTCACGTCCGGCGACGTCGCCTCCTACCACGACCAGCGCTACCGGCCAGGGTCGATCGTGGTCTCAGCCGCCGGCAACCTCGACCACGAGCGGATCGAGGAGCTGAGCCGGCGTTTCATGCTGGTGAGCCCCAACGGTGTCTCGGCCGACGCGTCGCGCGCACAGGCTCCGACCGGGGTCGCGCCCCAGGTCACTTTCCAGGCGAAGGAGACCGAGCAGTACCACATCTGCCTTGGCGGCCCGGGAATCGCGCGGAACGACGACCGCCGCTTCGCGCTGGCGATTCTCGACGCGATTCTGGGCGGGTCGACTTCCTCGCGGCTGTTCCAGGAGATCCGCGAGAAGCGGGGCCTCGCCTATGCGATCTACTCCTGGTCCGCCCAGTACACGGACACGGGGCAAGTTGGGATCTACGTCGGCACCCGGGAGGACAACGTCGCGAAGGCGCTCGAGGTGATCGGCACCGAGCTGGACCGGATCTGCACGGATCCCCTGGGCGACGACGAGCTGAGCCGCGCCCGCGAGCACGTCAAGGGCCGACTCGCCCTCTCGATGGAGTCGACCGGCAGCCGGATGAATCGGCTCGGGCGCTCGGTCCTGATGGACACGCCGCTGCTCACGCTCGACGAGACGATCGAGCGGCTCGACGCAGTCGATGCCCGGCAGCTCTCCGAGCTCGCCCACCTCCTTTACCCGCCGACGCAGATGTCGGCAGCCGCGATCGGTCGCGACGAAGGGCGCTTCCGCGAGGCGCTCGAGCCCGTCGGCGTCGCGGCTTAAGTCCTTGATCCGCGTCGTCGTCTCGGGCGCCGCCGGCCGGATGGGGCGCACGGTCTGCGAGGCGGTCGAGGGCGCCGAGGACATGGAGCTCGCGGGCAGGGCAGACCCGGCCCTGGGTACGAGCCTCGGCGAGGCAATCGACGAATCCAGCCCCGACGTGGTGGTCGACTTCTCGATTCCGGAGAGTGTCTTCGAGAATGCGATCCTCTGCCTGGACCGAGGGGTGCACGCGGTCGTGGGCACGACGGGGATGGCAGCCGGGCAGGTAAAGGAGCTGGAAGCGGCGGCCGCGCGGTCCGACGCGAACTGCTTCATCGCGCCGAACTTCGCGATCGGCGCGGTCCTGTTGATGGAGGCCTCCAAGCTCGTCGCCCACTACATGCCCGACTGCGAGATCGTCGAGCTGCACCACGATCAGAAGCTCGACGCCCCGTCGGGCACCGCGAAGCGCACCGCGGAGCTGATCACGGCAGAGACGGGGCGGGAGCCGCCGATCCACAGCGTGAGGTTGCCCGGCCTCGTCGCTCACCAGGAGGTGGTGTTCGGCGGGCTCGGGCAGACGGTCACGATCCGTCATGACTCGATCGCGCGCGAGTCCTTCATGCCCGGGGTCCTGCTGGCGGTACGGAAGGTCGGCCAGCTCGACGGGTTGGTCGTGGGGCTGGAAAACCTGCTTTGACGAGCGAGCGGGTCGTTCGCGAATTCCACGAGCGGCAGGGGCGGTTCTATGCCGGCGGCGATGCCGCGCCGCTGCGTGAGCTGCTCACCGAGGACGTGGTCTGGCACGTGCCCGGCCGGAGCCCGATCGCCGGCGACCACTCGGGAATCGAGGCTGTGATGAGCTACTTCGCACTTCGCCGGGCGCTGGCGCGGGCCACGTTCCGCGTGCACGTGCGCGAGGTGCTCACGAGCGGCGACCTCGTGATCCAGCTCGCGGGCGGGACCGCCACGCTCGAGGGTCGAGAAGTCGCGTGGGAGACGGTGGGGGTCTTTCGGGTTCGCGACGGCAAGATTGCCGAAGGCCGCCTCGTCCCGTTCGACCAGTATCTCTTCGACGAGGTCTGGAGCAGCTAGGACTTGAAAACCAGCAATAAGGGATCGAGATGGGCCGCTTCCACCTCCGACGGAGAGGGTGCAAACTGCAGTCTCGACGCCCCTCCCGGACGGGTGCCGCTGGTTCGCCGCCCTATACGGGGCAAAGTGCAGCCGCCCCTTCGTCGGCGCCTCCAATCTGCAGTTTGCCGGGTAGGCGCCAACCTCGCCACCCCCTACCCAGCCGGTTTTTTGCGGCCCGCGCTAAGCGGCTGCGCCGGCGGCTTCGGCCGCGGTCAGATCGGGGTCCATCCACCCTCCAAAGGCGGCCTCGAGCTTACGCGCCACCGCCAAGACCTCCATCTCGTGTCCGCGGCGGCCGATCACCTGGACGGCGACCGGCAGGCCCTCCTCGGAACGCGTGATCGGCACGGCCGCAGCGGGCAGCGCCATCGCGTTCGCGTAGGTCGAGAGCGAGAAGAGGTCGATCTCCTCGTACTCCTCGCCGTCGATCGTGAGGGTCTCGGTGCCGACCGGGAACGCCGGCAGCGAGGCGATCGGGCTGATCGCGATCGGATTGCGGTCCAGCCACTCGTACACGACGTGCTCGAGCTCCGTGATCTCGACCATCCGGCCGAGGTAGTGCGCGAGCGTCAGGTCGGCGTCCTCGGTGGCGCCGATCACCCGCGCGATCTGTGGCGAGAGCTCGCCGACGCGGTCGCCGATGAACGGACGCAGCATCGCGGCCGTCTCGGCGAGCGCGACGGCGAAAAACGCCTCGCGGACCTGGTGCTGCAGCGGCGGCCGTTCTTCGACGACGTCGTGACCCTCGTCGCGCAGCGCGTCCGCGGCCATCCGGACCGCGCGCCGGCACACCTCGTCCACGGGCGCGAGCTCGTCGTCCTCGAACGCGGCCACCCGCAAGGTGTCGGCCTCGGCGCGCTCGAAGCTCCGCGGCATGATGTCGGACGCCCGGGCGAGGTTCGGTCGCGCGAAGATCGGCAGCAGCAGCTCGAGGTCCTCGACGTAGCGGGCCATCGGCCCGATCATGCTCCAGCGCATGATGCTCACCGGGTGCTGGGGCGGGAAGTGGCCGGTGTAGGGAACCACGTCGCGCCCTGGCTTGATGCCCACGACGCCGCAGAAGTGACAGGGCACACGGATCGAGCCGCCGTAGTCGGAGCCGACCCCGAACGCGCTCATTCCCGCGGCAAGCGCCGCGCCTTCCCCGCCCGATGAGCCGCCCACTGAGCGCGACCGGTCGTGCGGGTTGAGGGTCGCCCCGTAGACGAGGTTGTTGGAGTCGTAGTGGAACGCGAACTCGGGGATGTTGGTCTTGCCGAGCAGGATCGCGCCCGCCTCACGCAGGCTTTCGACCACCACCGCATCCTGCGTCGACACGTTGCCCTCGAAGATCTTCGAGGCGTCGCAGCACGCCATGCCGGCGACCTCGATGCATTCCTTCGCGGTGTACGGCACGCCATGGAGCGGGCCAAGCTCCGCGCCGTTCGAGAGCGCGCGTTCCGCGACGCGCGCCTCCTCGATCGCCTCGTCGAAGCGAGGCAGCACGATCGCGTTTACAGCCGGGTTGACCGCCTCCGCGCGATCGATGTGCGCCTGGACGAGCTCGACCGGGCTGATCTCTCGCGCGCGCACGGCGCGAGCCATCTCGGTGGCTGACTGCTTCAGGAAGTCGCTCATGCCGCTGCCAGCTCCGGCCGCCGGCGCGCCCAGGGCCGCGCTCGCTCGAGCTGCGCCGAGAGCGAGAGCAGCAGCTCCTCGCCGGCGGGCGGGCCGACCAGCTGGATACCGACCGGCAATCCCCCCTCGCTCTGGTGGATCGGGAGCGAGATCGCGGGCTGGCCGGTCACGTTCCAGACCGGCGTGAACGGAACCCACTCGGCGGCGTTGTTGAGCATCTCGATCGGAGGCTCGCCTTCCTTCGGCCGCAGACCGCCGACATCGATCGCCGGCTTCGCGAGCGTGGGGGTGAGGAGCACGTCGAGGTTGCCCCACATCGACACGATCCGGCGCGACATGCCGCGCAGGTACTCGAGCGCCTCGAGGTAGTCGGCGCCGCTGATCGACCCAGCCATCTCGACCATCTGGGCGGTGAGCGGCTCGAGCTCCGACAGCTCGATGGGCCGCCCGCGTTGGGCCGCCGCGTCACGCACGTTTGCGGCGACGCCGGTTATCCAGATCTTGATGAAGTTGTCGATGTAGCCCTCGTCCGAGAGCGCGGGCGCCTCGAGCACCGTGTGCCCGAGGGACTCGAGCAGCTCGGCCGTCTCCCGGGTTGCGGTGACGCAGTCCTCGTCCACCGGCACCCCGTTCGGCGCCACTGCCGAAAACGCGATCCGAAGCGAACCCGGCGCCCGCTCGACAGCCTCGGCGAAGGGTGCGGACGGGTCGGGCGCCCAGTAGGGGTCGCCCGGCTCGTAGCCTGCGAGGATGTCGAATGCGACCGCGGTGTCGAGCACGGTACGGCTGACGACGCCTTCGATGGCGATGCCGCCCACGAACTCGCCGAGCGGCGCGAGCGAGACGCGGCCGCGGGTGCCCTTCAGCCCGACGAGCCCGCAGCACGACGCCGGAATTCGAATCGACCCGCCACCGTCGTTGGCATGGGCGATCGGCACCATTCCCGATGCAACCGCGCCGGCGCTGCCGCCCGATGAGCCGCCGGTCGTCCGTGAGGGATCCCAGGGGTTCCGGGCGGGGCCAAATCGGTCCGGCTCGGTCACGGGCAGGATGCCGAGCTCGGGGGTGTTGGTCTTCCCGACGATGATCGCGCCGGCACCTCGCAGCCGTCGCACGAGCGCGCTGTCCGCCTGCGGCACCCAGTCACCCATCGCCCGCATGCCCATCGCGGTCCGGATGCCGCTGGTGAGCGCAACAAGGTCCTTGACCGCGATCGGAACGCCGGCCAGCGGCCGCTCGTCACCGGCTTCGACAGCGTCGGCCTCCGCAAGCGCGCGCTCCTCGCAGAGCGTCACGAACGCGTTCAGCTCGCCGTTCCGCTGTTCGATCGCCTCGTATGCCGCCTCGACGAGCTCGCGTGAGGTCACCTCGCCGCGGCGAACCATGCCCGCCAGCTCCACCGCAGGCCTGAACATCAAGTCGTAAGCCATCAACCGCTCCTCGCTATCAGTCGCCTCGCCTCATGGCCGGGAGCCTAACCGACGCCAACGCCCGCGACTGCCATAATCGCGGCATGCCTTCCTCCGCAGGCCTGGGCGCGATCCTGACCGCGATGGTGACGCCGCTCGACGCCGACCTCGAAGTCAACGAGACGGCCGCGCGCCGGCTGGCGCGCCATCTCGTCGAGCACGGATCCGACGGGCTCGTGGTGGCCGGCACGACGGGAGAGTCGGCGACGCTCTCCGACGACGAGAAGCTCCGGCTGCTCGAGGCGGTGCTCGACGAGGTCGGTGGCGACGCCACCGTGCTCGCCGGGACGGGGTCGAACGACACGGCGCATTCCGTGCACCTGACCCGGGCTGCGACCGAGCGCGGGGCGGACGGCGTGCTGGTAGTCACGCCGTACTACAACAAGCCCAGCCGGCGTGGCCTGAAGGCGCACTTCGAGGCAGTCGCGGGCGCCACGGAGAAGCCGGTGATGATCTACAACATCCCGGCGCGCTGCGTGCTCAACCTAGAGCCCGATCTGCTCGCCGAGCTCTCAGAAGTGGAGAACATCGTCGCGATCAAGCAGGCGAACGCCGACATGGAGCAGGCGCGCGCGATCGTCGAGCACACCGCCCTGGACCTCTACGCCGGCGACGACGCGCTCTTGCGCTCGTTCGTGGAGGTCGGCGGAGCGGGCGGCGTGTGTGTCTCCTCGCACCTCGTCGGAACCCAGATGAAGGAGATGTACCAAGCCGCCGTCGCTGGGGACGACGAGCGTGCGCGCGCGATCGACTCCGAGCTGGCGGACGTGTACGAGACGCTGTTCTTCACAGCGAGCCCTGCGCCCGTCAAGGCGGCGCTGAACCTGCTCGGCTTCGAGGCGGGTGGCTGTCGGCTGCCGATCGCCGAGCTGACCGAGGACGAGCTGCCGCGCGTGGGCGCGATGCTGGAAGCGCACGGGCTCGTAGCCTCAGCCGCGTAATTGGCCACCCTTCGCGTCCTTCCCCTCGGCGGGCTGGGCGAGATCGGCAAGAACATGACGGTGCTCGAGTGCGAGGAACGCATCGTCGTGGTCGACACGGGCTTGATGTTCCCCACCTCGGAGATGCTCGGCATCGACCTGGTGCTGCCCGATTTCTCCTATCTGCGCGACCGCGCCGAGATGATCGAGGCGATCGTGCTGACCCACGGGCACGAGGACCACGTGGGGGCGCTTCCGTGGGTCCTGCGCGAGCTCGGGCCCGACATCCGCCCTCCCATCTACGGGGGACCGCTGACGGTTGCGATGGCGCGCTCCAAGATCGAGGAGCACCGTCTGGAGGATGTGCAGCTCGAGGACGTGCCGCCCGGCGAGGTGATGAGCGCCGGTCCGTTCGAGCTCGAGTTTGTCCACGTCTCGCACTCGATCCCCGACGCGTGTGCAGTGGTCGCGATCTGTGAGGTCGGCACGACGATCATCACCGGCGACTACAAGTTCGATCAGACTCCGGTAGACGGCCCGCCCACCGACGCGGCCAGGCTCGCGGAGCTCGGGCGCGAGGGCGTGCTGCTGCTCTGCGGGGACTCCACGAACGCCGACCGCGAGGGCACCGCGCCGTCCGAGGCCGCCGTCGGACCGGTGCTCGAGGAGGTCTTCGGGCGCGCCGAGGGACGCATCGTGATCACGTCGTTCGCCTCGAACGTCCACCGGCTGCAGCAGGTGATCGACGCCGCCCACAAGCTGAGGCGGCGCGTCGCGGTCGTCGGCCGTTCGATGCGGAAGAACCTCAACATCTCGCGCCAGCTCGGCCACGCCCAGGTGCCGGAGGGGCTGCTGATCTCGCCGAAGGAAGTGGAGAGCTTCCCTGACGAAAAGCTCGTTCTGCTCACGACCGGAAGCCAGGGAGAGCCGCTTTCCGCGCTTCGCCGCATGGCTCACGGCGAGCATCCCCAGGTCAAGCTGCACTCCGGCGACACCGTGATCTTCTCCGCCACGCCGATCCCGGGGAACGAGCGCGCCGTGAACGAGACCGTCGACCGCCTCTACCAGATCGGCGCCACCGTGATCACCACGCAGGACGCGCCCGTCCACGCATCGGGCCACGCCTGGACCGAGGAGCTGAAGCTGATGCTGAACCTGACCCAGCCCGACTACGTCATGCCGATCCACGGGGACCACAAGCGGCTCTTCCTGCACGGCAAGCTGGCCGAGTCGGTCGGCATGCCGCCGGAGGCGGTGTTCCTGGGACGGAACGGGCTTCCGCTCGAGATCGACGAGCACGGCGCGCGCTTTGGCGAAGAACAGGAATCCGGCATGGTGTTCGTGGACGGCGTCGAGGTCGGCGACATCGAGGATGTCGCCCTGCGTGACCGGCGGGCGCTCTCGGCCGACGGAATCTTCATCGTGGTCGCGACCGTCTCAGGCCGGGACGGGCGACCACTCGCTCCGCCCGAGGTGATCGGCCGAGGCGTACCGTTTCTCGCAGAGTCGGACGGCGTCGTGGACGAGATCCGCGAGACGGTCGAGAGATCGCTGGCTCACGCGGCGCGAGACGAGGTACGCGAGATCGGGCTGCTCCAGGAGCACCTGCGCGAGGACGTGGCGGCGTTCATCTACGAGCGCCTGCGCCGGCGACCGATGGTGCTGCCTGTGGTGGTAGAGGTCTAGAGCCGGCCGCGTTTCCGCCGCCGCCCGACGCAGGGGCGCGGCGCCAGGCGTCGAAATCACCGTACGGCCGGCGGATCGCCGGTCGACCTGACATGGCCGCCCGCAAGCCCGCCCGCAAACCCAGCAAGCGCAAGAAGGCGCGCAAGCCCCTGCGCTCGTTGCCGCGCGGGCTTCCCAAGCTCACCGAGCTCGACCAGCCACGCCGCGACGCGCTCGGCGTTGGCCTTTGCGGGCTCGCGGCGCTGCTCGCATTCGTCTTCTACTTCGGATGGGAGGGCGGCCGCGTCGGCAATGCGCTCTCGGAGGCGCTGCGTTTCTTCCTGGGCTCGGTCGCGTATCTGACGCCCTTGCTCCTACTGGCCGGGGGCGCGGCGCTAATCGCGCAGCGTGAAGAGCCGGAGGAGCAGCGGCACCGGCGGCTCGGAACCGCGGTGCTGGTGAGCGCCCTGATGCTGGGCTTTGCTGCGGGCACGCTCGGCCTGGGGCCGGAGCTTCACGGCCGGCGCGAACTGTTCGACCCCGACCAGTTCATGGATCGCGGAGGCCTGTTCGGCGAGGCCATCTACTGGGGCATCTCCTCGCTCTTCTCCCGTGCAGGCGCCCATCTCGCCTTCGTCTTCGCCTTGACCGCCGGACTGCTGCTCGTCACGGGCGCGTCTGCCGCGACGTTGATCCGGCGCGGCCGCGAGTTCGCGGTCCGGGGTGCGAGCGGCCTGCGGGGTCGCCTGAAGGACGAGCACCAATGGGCGCGCGACGACGCGGCGCGGAACGCCTGGTACAGCGAGCCTGAGGGCGAGCCCGAGGTCCGGGCACTGCACGAGCAGGAGGCATCGGCATCGCAGTCTTCGCTTGCCGCCGAGGACGAGGCGATGGAGGTGGACGAGCCCGACCCGCTCGCCCGCGTGGAGCGCGAGGTCGCTGCGACCGAGGAGCCCGAGCAGCCGACGCAGGAGCTGGAGCTGACGCCGATGGGAAACCGCCGTTCCGCCGTGACGGAGTCGGACGAGATCGACTACCGCGTTCCCGACGGCTCGCTGCTCAAGCGCTCCAACGGCAGCCAGAGCCCCGACGCCTCGAATCAGGACCAGGTCGCCCGGCATCTCGTCGAGACCCTCGGCCACTTCGGGATCCAGGCCGAGGTCGTCGGGCGCGTGACCGGGCCCCGCGTGACCCGCCACGAGCTGCGACTGGCGCCCGGCACGAAGGTCTCCAAGGTCACTCAGCTCAAGGACGACCTGGCGTATGCCCTTGCTTCGACCGACATTCGGATCCTGGCGCCGATCCCCGGAAAGCAGGCCGTGGGTGTCGAGGTGCCCAACAAGCGTCACCGCATGGTGTACCTCGGCGACATCTTCCGGGCAGATCTGGGCGAGGGAGGACGGGGCAAGGGCGTGGCGACCGGCTCGCCGCTCTCGGTGTGGCTCGGCAAGGACATCGCGGGCAACGCCGTGTGGACGGACCTCGCGCGGATGCCCCACGTGCTGGTGGCCGGCACGACGGGCTCCGGGAAGTCGGGATGCGTCAACACGATGCTCTCCTCGATGCTGCTGCGCGCCTCGCCGAACGAGGTGCGGATGGTGCTGGTCGATCCCAAGCGCGTGGAGTTGAACCACTACGAGGACATTCCGCACCTGCTGACGCCGGTCGTGACCGCGCCGCGCATGGCCGCGAACGTGCTCGCCAATCTGATCCGCGAGATGGAGAGCCGCTACGAGGTCATGCAGGAGGCGCGCGCGCGGAACCTCGTCGAACTGAACAAGGCGCGTGGGGCCGCGAAGGAACCCCCGCTGCCCTACATCCTCTGCGTGATCGACGAGCTGGCCGACCTCATGATGGTCGCCCCGGCCGAGGTGGAGGACTCGATCATTCGCCTGGCCCAGAAGTCCCGAGCGGTCGGCATCCACCTCGTGCTTGCTACCCAGCGGCCGTCGGTGGACATCATCACCGGAACGATCAAGGTGAACGTTCCCGCTCGGATCGCCTTCGCCGTGTCCTCGCAGCACGACTCGCGGGTGATCCTCGACCAGGGGGGCGCCGAAACTCTGCTCGGCCAGGGGGACATGCTGTTCCGCCCGGTCGGCTCCTCGAAGCTTCAGCGGATCCAGGGCGCCTACATCACGGAGGAGGAGATCGCGCGCCTCACGGGAGCCTGGCGCTCGCAGGGCGAGCCTGCCTACGACCAGGAGCTGCTCGAGGGCCGCGAGACCGTCGAGGAGTCCGACGGCGAGCTCTCGCCGGACGAAGACGACCTCCTGGGGGAGGCGATCCATCTCGTCGCTCAGACGCAGACAGCCTCCGTGTCGATGATCCAGCGCCGCCTGCGCGTCGGCTACACGCGCGCCGGCCGCTTGATCGACATGCTGGAGCGCCGGGGCGTGATTTCGGGATACGAGGGCTCCAAGCCACGTCAGGTCTTGATCACCGAGGCCGACGTGTCGCGTGTCCTGTCATCCGGCGGCGAGCCTGAGCCGGTCGTCGACGGCGCCGAGGTCGACTAGGGTCAGGGCTCAGTCGATCGGCAGCCCGAAAAACGGGCATTGACGACGTCAGGCTGGGCCGATCCGTCACGCGAGTGCACTCATTGCGGCATGGCGATACACGGGGCGGTCAAGAAAGTCCCATTGACACAGACCCGTTCCCCGTCACTGGTGCATTTGGGCCGGCGGCCTCTATCGGGTTACTCAACTGATCACTGGATGATTGCGGCACGATCAGCGGCCATGTCGCGGTGTCAATCCGCTCGAGTCACGAACGAACCGAGCAACCGTTTCAGCCTGACCCCGTTATAGCAACGGTTTTCCTGTCCACCTCCACCCGCGGACGCCAACGGCGCGCGCTCCAGTACCAGTAGCGAAGGCATGCAGCCCGCGGGGGAGTAAGTTTTCCCCGCACCCGCGATGGCAGAGATCGGCTCGACCCTGCGCGAAACGCGCATCCGCAACAAGATCGACATTACGACGGTCGAGGAGGCGACCAAGATACGTGCGAAGTACCTGCGCGCGCTCGAGAACGAAGAGTGGAGCGTTGTTCCGGGTCCGACCTACGTAAAGACTTTCCTGCGCACCTACGCGCAGTACCTGGGACTCGACGCCCATCTGCTGGTGGACGAGTACGCCGCGCGCTTCGAGGAGCCCGAGGAGCTCGAGCTGCCTGCCTTCTCCCGCGAGCCGCGGATCCGCACGCCGGTTCGGCGGTTCGGCCCGCCGTCCCGCCTCGCGGCCGGGGGCGCGATCGCGCTCGCGTTCATCGCGTTCCTGCTGGTCCTCGGCCTGACGGCGAACGACGAGAGCAACAAGAGCGGGTCGCCGGAGCGCACCCGCGACGCGGGCAGGCGAGCCGAGGGCGCTCAGAAGCGCAAGTCCGCGGCGGCACCGGCGCCTGTGCCGTCGCGCAAGAACGTGAAGCTCGAGGTCGTGGCGGCGCGTCCCGTATGGGTCTGCGTGGTCGACGCCCGCGACCGGCCGCGCGTGGGCGGTCTCACGCTCTCCGCGGGCGCCCGCGAGGGGCCGTTCACGGCCAAGTCCTTCAAGGTCACGGTCGGAAACGGAGGCGGCGACCTTCGGATAGACGGCAAGCTGCGCGACACGCCGGACCGCGCCGAGCCGCTCGGCTACGTCGTGCAGCCTTCCGGCGTCGATCTGCTGCCCGCAAGCGAGCGGCCGACATGCGGGTGATGGCCTGACGGTCCGAGCCGGCTTCGTGATCACGGGCACTGAGGTGCTCGCAGGCCGCGTGCGCGACCGCAACGGCCCATGGCTCGCCGACCGCCTGGCGGAGCTCGGCTTCGAGCTGGCCCACGTCTTGATCACGGGCGACCGGCCCGACGATCTCGAGGCGGCCCTCGAATTCATGCGGGCAGAAGGAGCCGAGCTGATCGTCACGAGTGGCGGGCTCGGGCCCACCGCGGACGACCTCACGGCCGAGGTCGTCGCAGGTTTTGCCGGGCGCCCGCTTCATCTCGACGAGCAGCTGGAGGAGCAAATCGGGCGGATCATCGCTCGGTTCGCGCGCCGCTGGAACATCGACCAGGAGGCGCTCCGGACCGCCAACCGGAAGCAGGCGATGGTCCCGGACGGAGCGATCGCGCTCGACCCTGTCGGGACGGCACCGGGGCTGGTCGTGCCCGCCGGCGACCAGCTCGTGGTCGTGCTGCCCGGCCCACCGCGAGAGCTCCAGGAAAGCTGGGCGCAGGCGGTCGAGACGGAGCCGTTCAGGGCGCTGGCCGCGCGCGCGCCGCGCTACCGGCAGACGATGCTGCGGCTGTTCGGAATCCCCGAGTCGGAGATCGCCGAGACGCTGCGCATCGCCGACAAGGAGGTGGGCCTCGACGGCCTCGAAATCACGACGTGCCTGCGGCGCGGAGAGCTCGAGATCGTGGTGCGCTCGGACTCGGGCAGCGAGGCGGCCTCGGAAGCGCTCTCGAACCTGATCGCCGGCCGTTACCCCGAGGCGCTCTTCTCGGTCGACGGCAGCTCGATCGAGGACCTGATCGGGCGAATGCTGGGCGAGCGCCGGTTGGCGGTGGGGGAGTCGTGCACAGGCGGCCTCCTCTCGACCCGCCTGACGGACCGCCCCGGCTCCTCACGGTACTTCGCGGGCGGCGTCGTCGCCTATTCGAACGAGGCGAAGATCGAGCTGCTCGGCGTCGACCCGGCGCTGATCGAACGCCACGGCGCCGTCTCCGAGGAGGTCGCAGAGGCCCTTGCGGCAGGCGCGATCGATCGCTTCGGCGCCGACGTCGGCATCGGCCTCACCGGGGTCGCCGGCCCCGACGGCGGCACGCCGGACAAGCCTGTCGGATACGTCTGCTTCAACGTGATGGAAAAGGACGGGGCGAAGATCACGCGCGCGCTCGACATCCCGGGGTCGCGCAGTGAGGTGCGCGACCGCTCGACGACCGTCGCGCTGCATCTGCTCCGCCGCCTCCTGGCCAGCCAGGCCGCGCCTGTCTGAGCTTGGCGGAGCGCCTGAAGAGCCCGCGGCTGCGGCTGTTCGTGGCGCTCGACCTGCCCGGCAATGTGCTCGACTCCCTGGTCGAGTGGCGTGCAGAGCACCTGGGCAATGTGCCGGATGGCCGTCTCCCGCCGCGGCCTTCGCTGCACGTGACACTGGTGTTCCTGGGGTACCAGTACGAACGTGACGTGGAGCGGATCGCGAGCGTCTGCTTCGATGCACCAGCGGGCCCGTTCCGGCTGCAACCCTCCGGTCTGATCGGGGTCCCGCCGCGTCGGCCACGTCTTTACGCGCTGTCGCTCGACGAGGAGGGCGGCGCGCTCGCCGCCTGGCAGGGCGAGCTCTCCGAGCGCCTTCGTGCGGAGCGTCTCTACGAGCCGGAGAAGCGGCCCTTCTGGGCGCACGTCACGCTGGTACGCGGCAAGCGTGACAAGGGATTGCCCCGCCTCGATGAACCCCCGGCGTTGCCGCCGGAGCTGCGCGCGTCGTTCGTCCCGCCGCGGGCGACGCTCTACCGGTCGACGCTCACCCCGCGCGGGGCCGTGTACGACCCGCTCGCCAAAATGGAGCTGACTCCGCCCATGCGCTAGAGTTGCCCCGACTTCGGGGGAGCTCTAGTAGGGGGAATCCTGTGGGGGGATGGTCTCGGAAGCTCTGGGTAGCGCTGCTCGCGGTGCTGTTTGCATCGGCAGTGCCCGCTTACGCTGACTTCCCGTACGGGAGCGGGCCGCAGTACAAGGTCGGCCCGGGCGAGACACCGAGTGACCTGAGCGGCGACGACAACGACTGGAAGTACGCTGCGACGCCCGAGGCGGGCAGCCCCTACACGGCCAATCCGCGCGAGTTGAACGGTGTCCGAGGCGCGCATGTCGTGGACCCCGATCCCACCGCCGCGACGGCCTGGCAGACGACTACGGGTCGCCCGGACGTCGTGATCGCGGTGCTCGACTCCGGCATAAAGTGGAACGACGCCGGCGCGATGCTCGACCTGCGCCGGAAGACGCGCCTGAACAGGGGCGAGCTGCCGCTGCCTCAGGGCTGCACCCAGTACGACTGCAACAGCGACAGCGTCTTCGACGTCACCGACTACGCCGGCGACACGCGCGTCGACCTGAACGATCCACGGCGGGTCGGTCCCGCGGGCGTGATGACGCCGCAGGACCTTCTGATCGCATTCTCGAACGGGAACGACGCAGACGGCAACGGCTACGTCGACGACATCGCCGGCTGGGACTTCCTCGACAACGACAACGACGCCTACGACGACGTGCAGTACGGCCACGGCACGGGTGAGGCGCAGGGCTCCAGCTCAGAGACCAACAACGGAAACAACGCGGGCTCGTGCCCCAACTGCATGTTCATCCCGATGCGAGTGGGGGACTCGTTCATCGCCGACGCCAATGCCTTCGGGCAGGCGGTGATCTACGGCGTGGACAACGGCGCGCTCGTAATCCAGGAGGCGCTCGGCGCGCTCAATCACACCGCGCTCGGAGGGCAGGCGGTCGATTACGCGTACAAGCACGGAGTCGCCGTGATCGCCTCGGCCGCGGACGAGGCCGCCCAGCACCACAACTGGCCCTCGAACTATCCGCACACGATCGTCGTCAACTCGATCACGAAGTACGACACCTTCACGCCCGACCTCTCCTACGTGCAGTTCAACGGCTGCACCAACTTCTCGACCAAGATCACGATCGCGATCCCCAGCACGAGCTGCTCATCCGACGCGACCGGAGTGGGGTCAGGCCTCGCCGGCCTGATCTACAGCGCCGCGCTCAACGCGCACGATCGAGGCGACCTCTCCGCCCACCCGAACTGCGAGCGCGTGGACGGCACGGCGTGCGTGCTGAGCGTCAACGAGGTGCGCCAGCTCATGGCCTCCGGCACCGTCGAGAGCATCGAACAGGTCGACGACCTGAACTTCGCGACGCAGCCCGAGGCCTCGTGCCGGCCAGCGCCGTCCCCCGGTTGCACCGACCCGAACCGGCTGAGTGCCGACGCGGCCGCGAACCGCCCGGTGGTCTCGCCACTGGCCCAGAGCCGCAGCTACCCGGCCCGCAAGGGCTTCGACGAGTTCTACGGCTACGGGCGCGTGAACATGGTGAAGGACGTCACCGCGGTGGACCACGCGGCGATCCCGCCAGAGGCGGAGATCACGTCGCCCGAGTGGTACGCGCACGTCGACCCGACACAGGCGACCGTGACCGTTCGGGGACAGGTGTACGCACGCGGGCAGACCTACAGCTGCAAGGTCTACGTCGCTCCCGGGTCCGAGCCCAACAACGCCTTGAGCACCGATCTCCCGCCGGGCGACTTCGAGCAGATCTCCTCGAACTGGTGCGACGGCGCCAATCATTCGGCGGCGTTCGACGGCGCGCTCGCCAACGTCGATATCGCGCACCTGAAGTCGCTGTTCCCGGCAGACGCGGGCAGCTTCGACGGCCGCGAGCCGCCGCCCGGGCCCCCGAACTTCAACGGCCGCCCGAATACGGAGCCGTACGGCTTCGTCGTCCGCGTGATCGTTTCGAGCGTCCAGGCGGGATTCGAGGTGACCGGCCAGGACCGGCGCAACATGTACCTGCACCGCGACCAGGACCTGCTGCCCGGCTTCCCGAAGCTGCTGCCCGGCGACGGGGCGTCCTCGCCTGCGCTCGCCGACCTCGACGGCGACAACCGCAACGAGGTCATCTTCGGCACCTCCGACGGCTTCGTCCACGCGATGCGGCGCGACGGCACCGAGCTGCCGGGCTGGCCCACGCGCAGCGACGCGCTTCCGCTTCACACCGGCGGGCACGGCTTCACCAGTGGCGAGGTGCAGGCGAGCGCGTCGCACACCGCGGTGCTCGCC
>JBKOZI010000136.1:0-18797 GCA_046725795.1 Actinomycetota bacterium | reverse complement strand
CATGGAAGAGGACATCGAGCGCTTCGCGCACGCCCTCGCCCGCGACCACATCCTCCCGGAAGACTTCTAGGAAGACCCGTCGATCTGCTTGCAGATCGGCGGCAGTTGTTCGAAGACCCGTCGATCTGCTTGCAGATCGGCGGCCCTTGTTCGAGAACCCCTCCTTTCTACGAGTACCGCTCGACGACCCGGTCGGCCAGCTCTTCCAGTGGTCGCTCGAGGCCGGCGCCGACGCTCCCGTGCAGGTCCTCCTTGGCCTCCTCGACGAGGCTCCGCGCCCAAGCTCGGGTCCGATCGAGTGAGTCCGTGGCCGCGATCCGGTCGCAAACCGCCTCCGCCTGCTCGCGCGTCTTGAGTGCTCGCACGTCCAGTTCTCCGAGACCTGGATCGACCTCGCGGGCGAGGATCAACGGCAAGGTGACGGTCCCGTCGAGCAGGTCGGTGCCGCGGTGCTTTCCGGTGCGCTCGGCCGGGCCGCTGACGTCGAGCAGGTCGTCCAGCATCTGGAACGCGACTCCGACCTTGCGGCCGTAGGCGGCAAGAGCCGAGACCTCTGCGGGACGACGATCGGCCGCGAGCCCGCCCAGCCGGCACGCGGCAGAGAAGAGGCTTGCGGTCTTCAGCTCGCACCGGCGCAGGTAGCGGTCGAGCGAAAGGTCCGCAGCGTAGGCGTCCTCGCGTTGCTCCAGCTCGCCCCGAGCGAGCGCGACGGAGGCATCGGAGAGCACCCGCACCTGATCGGGCGCGCCGTTCGCGGCCAGCAGCGCGAACGCACGGGAGAAGAGAAAGTCGCCCGTCGCCGTCGCGAGGCCGCGACCATCGCTCGCATAGACCGTCGGCCTGCCGCGACGCAGAAGCGCCGCGTCGAGCACGTCATCGTGGACGAGAGTCGCCATGTGCACCAGCTCCACCGCCGTCGCGGCCCGCACCAGGGGATCTCCGTCCTGGCCCGCGCCGCAGACGAACACAAGTACGGGGCGCAGTCTCTTGCCCCCCGCCGCGAGCGTTCCGTGCGCAGCGCCCGCAAGCGACTCACCGTGGCTGGAAGCACTGGCTTGAAGCTCGCGCTCGGCGTGCACCACCAGGGCTCGAAGGTGACCGCCGTCAGCGTCGAGGACCGCCTCGAACGAGTCTGCAGCGTGGTCCTCGGCGTGGCCGTCACGTCCGCTTCGCACTTCCTCGACGGTCCCCGCGTGGATCGCGACGATGCCCCCGGCCAGCATCAGGTAGCGAACGTCGCGAAGGCCGGCGTCGTGCATCCGCTTCGCGAGACCGGCCGCGGGGGGAAAGCGCCTGACCGACTCCGGCAGATAGGAATAGGCGTCGTGCTCGCCTGTGATCGTGCCGAGAAGCGGCACGATCCGGTCGAACCAGAGCGCGTAGAACCAGCTGAGCGGAGGTCGGTCGGGGGTCGTGATCTCGAGGACGACGACGCGCCCGCCGGGCCGGACGACGCGCCGCAGCTCGGCGAGCGCGCGCGGAAGGTCGACGACGTTTCGGACACCGAACCCGACCGTCGCCGCATCGAAACGGCCGTCCTCGAAGGGCAGGTCGAGCGCGTTCCCGTGGATGTATTCGATCTCGACGCCGCGGGCGGCGGTCTTCGTGCGTGCCAGCTCGAGCATCTCGGTGGAGAAGTCGAGCCCGGTCACCTCGCCCTCCGCGCCCACCGCTTCGTGGAGGGCGAGCGCAAGGTCGCCGGTGCCGCAGCAGACGTCGAGCGCCCGCGCGCCCCGGCCAACTTCCGCCAGCTCGACCGCCCGTGCGCGCCAGCGATGGTGCAGTCCCGCGGACATGACGGAGTTCATGAGGTCGTAGCGGCCGGCGATGCGATCGAACATCGTCCTCACACGCACCTCGCGCCCTACGTCCCTAACTATGCTCATCCCGCCCGAAACCCTCCGATTTGCTTGCAAATCGGAGGCCTATATTCCGGCCTAACGTAGGGCCGACAGATAGTTGACGAGCGCATCGAACTTCTTGGGCGGCAAGTCCGCGTACGAAGGCATCGGCGCTGTCGGGTTGCGCAGGGTGCGGGCGATCGCCTGAGAGGGAAGCGTCGACCCGATCTTGGTCAGGTCAGGTCCGGGACCGGCGTTGCCGGACTCGCCGAACTTGTGACAGGCCCCGCACCCAGACTGGTTCGCGACCGTCTGACCCGCCTGCGCGGAAGCCGGGACCTTCAGGTCGATCTGGTCGGGGGCTCCGGCGTGCGCGCCCAGGTAGGTGAGGTAAGCCATCGCCGCGATCACGCCAACGGCGGCGGTGGTGGCGATCGGACGACGCTCCGGACGACGCTCCGGGTTGCGGTCGTAGAAAGGAAGCAGCGCGAGCAACACGAGCGCGATCGTCGGGATGCCGACCGTCGCCAGCGGAACGAGGTCGGGCGGTTTGATGACGCGCAGCACCTCGAAGAGGAAGTAGAAGTACCAGTCAGGGCGAGGTGTGTAGGTGGTGGTCGTCGGGTCGGCCCGGTTCGCAAGCTCGCCGGCTCCGAGGATCACAGCCATCAGGATGATCACAGCCAGCACGACGCAGGCCATGACCGAGTCCTTCAGTACTGCATACGGGAAGAACGGCTTCCCCTGCGACTTCATGATCTGGTACTCGCGCAGGTACTGCTCTTTTTCGCGGGCGTTCACTAGACCTGCTCGCGCTCCATCGGCTCCGGCAGCTTCGCCTTGAGCCATGGCGGCGCCGTCGTCCCGAGCTTCGTGACGAGGTAGATGTGGATGCCGATCAGCACGGCGATCAACACCGGTATCAGCAGCATGTGAATCGCGTAGAAGCGGGACAGCGTGGTGGCGCCGAATTCAGGCCCGCCACGCAGGAAGTCGGACAGGTAGGGCCCGATGAACGGCCCCGTGCCGTTGATGTTCACGCCGACCACCGTCGCCCAGAACGAGCGCTGGTCGAACGGGAGCAGGTAGCCGGTGAAGCCCATCGCGAGCGTGAGCACGAGCAGCACCACGCCCACCACCCAGTTCAGCTCGCGCGGGTACTTGTACGCGCCGAAGAAGAACACGCGGCCCATGTGAAGGAAGATCAGCACGATCATCACGCTCGCTCCCCAATGGTGCATCCCGCGCACGAGCGAGCCGAGCCAGACGTCGTTGTTGATGTGCTGGATGCTCGAGAAGGCGCGGTCCGGCGCGGGGTTGTAGTACATCGCGAGAAATATGCCTGTGACGGCCTGTGCGAGGAAGGCGAACATCGTGGCGGATCCGAGCGTGTAGAACCAGTTCGTGCCCTTCGGCACCTTCCGAAACAGGAAGCCCTTCAGGAAGCTGTTCGCGCCGGTGCGCTCGTCGATCCAGCCGACGATCTCCGTCCCGACCTCGGCCGCCTGGTCCTTGACCGGGGGCCTGCCGTCCTTCTGCGGTTCCGCGGGCAGCTGGGGCTTGCGACGGACGCCTGGAAGCGGAGGCTTTGGGATCTTGATCGCCATTTACTGGGGGCTCGGAACCGTGAAGCGCTTTGGGTAGAGGTATTTCCACAGGCCGTCCAGAGGCTCGCCCGGGTCGCGTGCCGAGAACCGCTTCAGGTCGGAGTTGACGCTGAAACGGGGGCCGAGCTGGACCTGCCCATTGCGCACCCGTGTGACGAAGCGGTCCAGGGGCCGTGGCGGGGGGCCACCCGCGACCTTGCCCTGGAAGTCGTAGACGCCGCCATGGCAGGGGCAAACGAACCGCTGCGCGGGAACGACCCAGCGCACCGGACAGCCGAGATGAGCACAGCGGGTCGACACCGCCACGAATTCGCCCGGCTTTTCCCCCGGCAGCTGCGGATTGCTCTTGCGGATGTACGCGGTGCTCTTGCCGGCCTCACCGACCCCAACGGCGACCGTGATCGTCTTCGGGACGTAGTTGTCCTCGCTGAAGTCGCTGACGGGCCCGACGTCCTGGTAGAAGACTTCCTCCTGCTCGAATACGGGGCCGAGGCCAAAGCCGATCGCCGGAAGGGCGATCGCCGCGGTCGCAATTCCGCCCGCCGCCAGCGCGCCGCCCGTGAAGAGCGTCCGGCGCGTCATCGTCTCGCCCTCGAAGTACCCCGGCGGCTTCGCCGGGGGAAGTGGCTGGTGAATCTGCGTGCCGTCGGGCGTCCCGGGGCGCTCGATCCGGGCCGGTGAGACTGCGCCGTCGCCGTTCCCGGTAGACGTCGATTGCGCGCGCTCTGTGCTCGTCTCGTCGGCCACTGGAGGAAAGTTTCTCCTGTTACGTACTCGCTGAGTTACTCGAAACGCTGTCTCTGAAAGCTATCAAGGCGTGCTGAGCTTCCTGCGCGATGCCGAGCTCCGCGGCCCGGCGCAAAGCCGCTTCCAGCGCCGCCACGCCGGCACCCGGCCGGTCCTCGCGAAGGCCCCGCTTTGCCGCCTCACCGGCGTCCCAGAGCCCGCCCGCGACGCCGATCGCGCCCAGCGTCCAGATCGCCTCCGGCAGCTCCGAGGCAGGCGGGTCCGGATCGGCGTGTGCCTGAGCGCAGAGACCGATCACGTCGGCCAGCTCGTGGACGGCCGCGAGGTCGCCGAGCGCTGCCAATCGGGAAAGCCCAAGCGCGTAGAAGTAGTCCCCCGCGAGCAGCCGGAGGTCCTGGTCGAGCGCCTCGATCAGCCGCGGGCGGCGGTAGTGAACCAGGTACCCCTCGAGGATGCTCTCGATCAGCAGCGCATAGTCGGCCGCGCGGTCCCGGCAGCGCTCGGACAACGCAACCAGGGGTCCGAAGACATCCGTCGCAGGCTCGTCCGCCAACGCCGCCGCGAGTTCGCCTCCCTCTGCGGCGACATGCTCGCGAAGCTGCGCGAGCGCCTCGCCCTCCGCGATCCCCGCTCTCACGACGCCGCCGCCTCGAAGGCGGGGCCCGCCGCCTCGAGCGTCGCCTCGATCTCGTCCTCCCCGTGCGCAAGCGAGGGGAACCAGGCCTCGAACGGCGACGGCGGCAGGTAGATGCCGCGGTCCAGCATCGCCGCGTGGAAGCGGGCGAACAGGCTCGCATCGGCCGCGCGGGCGTGGTCGTAATCAGTAACCGGGGACTCGCAGAAGAACACGGTCAACAGGCCGCACTCGTACGGAACCTGAACCGGAACTCCGGCCGCCGCGGCGCGAGCCGCGAGGCCGGTCGCGAGGCGCCCGGTGGTGCTCTCGAGACGCCCGTATGCCGGCGCGTCGAGCTCGGCGAGGGTTGCGAGGCCGGCCGCGGTGGCAAGCGGGTTTCCCGAGAGCGTGCCCGCCTGGTATGTCTGCCCCGTGGGCGCGAGCTGCTCCATCAGCGTGCGCGGTCCCGCGACCGCCGCCAGCGGCAGACCGCCACCGAGCACCTTCCCGAGCACCACGAGGTCGCCGCGAACGCCGCGCCGCTCCTGCGCCCCGCCCCTCGCAACGCGAAAGCCACTGATGACCTCGTCGAGCACGAGCAGCGCCCCGGTGCGGTCGCAACCCGCGCGCAGAGCCTCCAGGAAGCCCTCTGCCGGTGGGACGAGCCCCATGTTGGCCGGAAGCGGCTCCGCCAGCACCGCCGCGAGCTCGCCGCCGCTTCGCTCGAGCGTGGCGGCCAGCTCGTCGGTGTCGTTCCAGCGCACGACGATCGTGTCTGCCGCCTGCCCCTGGGTAACGCCCGGCGAAGCGGGAATGCCGTGCGTGGCAAGGCCCGAGCCGGCTTCGGCAAGCAGACCGTCTACGTGTCCGTGGTAGGCGCCGGCAAACTTGACCACCTTGTCGCGGCCCGTTGCGGCACGCGCCAGCCGGACCGCGGTCATCGTCGCCTCGGTTCCAGACGAGAGCAGACGCACCATCTCCACCCCCGGCACGCGCGCGACCACCTCCGCGGCGAGCTCGACCTCGGCCTCCGTCGGCGCCCCAAAGCTCGTGCCCCTCGCGGCGGCGTCGGTCACGGCGTCCACCACGGCCGGGTGTGCGTGTCCAAGGATCAATGGTCCCCATGAGCAGACGTAGTCCACGTAGCGATTCCCGTCGACGTCGATCAGATGGGCACCTTCCCCGGAGGCGACAAAAACGGGTTCGCGGCCGACCGCGCGCATCGCACGGACGGGGCTGTTCACACCCCCGGGGATCAGCGCGACGGCGCGCTCGAAGAGCCGATGCGAACGCTCGTGCCGGAGCGTCGCGCCGAGCGCTTCCTCAGCTATATCGCGCTTCCCAAGCTGCGTAGTCAGGCGTGAAGTAATGGAGCCGGACCTTCTTGTATTCCGTCGACGAGTAAAGCGTCGATCGATCGTCACCGCCGAGTCCGCAGACCGCCGCGACCCCGTCGAGCACCGCGTCGCACTCGTCCTTCGAACGGCCGTGCGCCATCGTGAAGACGCTGTAGGGCCAGTCGGGGTAGGTCGGCCGGCGGTAGCAGTGCGAGACTCCGCGAACCGCCGCCATGCGAGGACCGAGCTCCACGATGCGGTCTTGCGGAACCTTCCAGACACCCATGCCGTTCGCTGAGAAACCGGCTCGGCGGTGAAACAGGATGCCGGCGACCCGGCGAAGCAACCTGCGTTCGACCATCCCGCGGAGATGGTCGAGCAGCGTGTCGACGTCCACCTCGAGCCTTTCGGCGGCCGGCCTGTAGGCGTCCGAGCGAACCACCATCGGGCCCTGCGTCGCGCGTATCACCGCGATGTCGAAGTCGTCGATCGGAATCGGCTCCCGGGGCATCGGCTCGGTCGCCTGGACTGCGGCCGCGAGCGCGTCGGTGCCCCCCTCCATCTCGAGATTCATGTTGATCTTGAACATCGTGAGCGTGGGGAGCTGGCGCATCGACTCCGCCTCGCTCAGGTCTTTCAGCACGTCGAGCGTGCCGTCGAGGCCGAGCTTCGAGTCGGGTGCGGTCGCGATCGTGAACCAGAGGTTGAAGTCGTGGTTCCGGAGATAGTTGTGCGAGACACCGGGGTGCTCGTTGATAACGGCGGCGGCGCGGTGGGGATGCTCGGCGTCGACCCTCGCCGCGACCAGCATCGAGCTGTAGCCGAGCGCCGGCGTGTCGAAGATCGGCGTGACCTCACGAATGATCCGGTTGTCGAGAAGCCACTGCGTTCGCTCGAGCACCTCCTCCTCGTCGACGCCGGCCTCCCTCGCGATCCGAGCGAACGGGCGCGGCTCGAGCGGGAAGCTCGACTGAAGCAGATTCAGGAGGCGGCGGTCCCAGTCGGTCAGCGGCACCGCCGCACCGTGCTCGCGCGAGCGAAGCTTCGGGACGGCCTCGCCTACCCGCGCAGCCACTCCGCGGCCTCCTTGGCGTGATACGTCACGATCACGTCGGCGCCGGCCCGGCGGATCGCGACGAGGGACTCGAGCACCGCCTGGCGCTCGTCGATCCACCCCCGCTCGGCGGCCGCCTTGAGCGCGGCGTACTCGCCCGAGACGTTGTAGGCGGCGACCGGCACCTGCACGGCCTCCCGGACACGCCGAATGACGTCCAGGTACGGCAGCGCCGGCTTCACCATCACGACGTCTGCGCCCTCGTCGACATCGATCTTGGCCTCGCGAACAGCCTCACGCGCGTTTGCGGGATCCATCTGGTACCCACGCCGGTCGCCGAATGCGGGTGCGGAGTCGGCAGCTTCGCGAAACGGGCCGTAGAACGCGGAGGCGAACTTCGCGCTGTAGGCAACGATCGGCAGGTCGGAGTAACCCTCCCCGTCGAGCTGCGCGCGGATCGCGGCGACGCGGCCGTCCATCATGTCGGAGGGCGCAACAGCGTCCGCGCCGGCCTCCGCGTGGGAGATCGCCGTCTTGGCGAGCAGCTCCAGCGTGAGGTCGTTGTCGACCTGCCCGTCCTCGCGCACGATCCCGCAGTGCCCATGCGACATGTACTCGCAGAGGCAGACGTCCGTGATCACCGTGAGCGACGGCTCGGCTTGCTTGAGCGCCCGGACGGCGAGTTGCACGATGCCCTCGCCGTCGTAGGCCTCGGAAGCAGCCTCGTCCTTGTCCGCCGGGATCCCGAACAGCAGCACGGCCGGGATTCCGAGAGCCGCGATCTCCCCGACCTCCGCCTCGAGGTGAGAGATCGTGAGGCGCTCCACCCCCGGCATCGACTCGATCGGCTCGCGGCGGTCGGAGCCGTGGGTGACGAAAAGGGGGTAGACCAGGTGGCCGACCGACAGGTCGGTCTCCCGCACGAGGCCCCGCAGGCCGCTCGTCTTTCGCATGCGCCGAAGGCGCGTCGCTGGAAAGGCCATCCGCCCCAAGTCTAACCTGGGGGCAGGTACCGACCGGCTACCCGAAGCGCCTGACTGCAACGCGCGAGGCGAGCATGAACGCGCCGCCGAGCGCGACCAGGTGCACCAGCGGGCCGCCGAGCCCACCCTCGCCGTAGAAGGCGGCGTCGACGGCTTCCAGCGCGGGCTTGAACGGGAACACCGCAGACACCGCGCGGGTCAGGTCGTAGAGCCAGGGGCTGACGACCCCCGACGGGACGAGCGCGCAGAACACGAGCGGCAACAGCACGGTAAATGCGAGCAGGGAGGCGGCCGACATGTCCCGCGCGACTGCTCCGAGCGCGGTTCCAAAGGCCCCGAACGCGAGCCCTGCCACCACCAGTGCGAGCAGCCAAAGGGGGACGCGACCCCACTCCAGCGCAACGAAGGCGCTGAGCACGAGCACCATCAGCAGCGTCACGACGAGCCCCACCCCGCCCGCGAGCAGGACCTTCTCGGCGAGCAACCCGGCTCGCGAGACGGGACCCCGTACCAGCCGCGAGAAGGCATTCTCGGTGCGCTCGAGCGCAAGTGATCCCGACGCGAGCAACACCGTCACGAACATCAGCGAGATCGTCACCGCGAGTGCCGCCGCGAAACTGGTGAGCGGCACGCGGCTGCCGCTCAGGACCTCTTTGCGAAGCTTGATCGGCTCACTCGCCGCGGTCAGTGCCCTGCCGCCAAGGTCGAAGTTCTCCTGGGCGAGCTCGTTGAACCGGATCACCCGGTCGAGCTGACCGCGCACTCGCGATTCAGGCGGCAGCGCGCGCTTCGCTGCACGCGTGATCTGGCCGATCCGGCGCAAGCCGAGGACCGTGAACTCGTTGCCGAGCACGTTGACCGTGCCGCCCTTCAGCAAGAGCTGCAGGTACTGAAGGTTCTCTTTGATCAGCGCTCGTGAAACCCGCCGGTTCTGGTCGGCCACGACGCTCGAGATCATGTCGTCCACGAGCCGCCCCTTCACCGGATCCTCCTCGTTGACGAGCAGCTCGATCTGAGATTGCTCGAGCTGCGATGTCGCTTTGCGAACGCTGTCACGCGGGACGATCACCGCCGCCAGCGCGTCACCGTCGCGTACCTTGCGCTCTGCCTCGCTTCTTGACGCGACCTCGACCGTCTCGACTCGCCGCGAGAGCTCCGTGGGACCGAGCAGGCGCCCGAGGTGCTCGTTGCCGATCTCGAGCTGCTCATCCGACGGCACCTGGTCGAGCACCGCCACCGTCGGCTTGTCGGAGCCCCGACTCAGCGCAAATCCGATCAGGAGCGCCACCGCAACCGGGTAGACCACCAGTACCGCCGCCGTCAGCGGGGAGCGCAACAGGATGCGCAGGTCCTTCAGCAGCAGCCAGCGCATTGCCTGCATCAGTGTCCTCGCTGCCGAAGGAACGAGACGAACGCCGTCTCGAAATCGGCGTGGCCGTCACCGCCTTTCAACTCCACCAGCCGCTCGAGCTCATCCGGTGTTCCCCAGAACAGACGCTCCCCGTCGGCGAGCACGAGCACGCGCGTCGCGTAGCGCTCCGCCTCCGAGACCACGTGCGTCGAGTAGACAACGCTCGTGCCACGTTCGGCGAGACCGCCGATGAACTGCCAGAGGCGCTCGCGCTGTCTCGGATCAAGCGCCGTACTGGGCTCGTCGAGCAGCAGTACCGGGGGCGAGGCGAGTAGGCCGATCGCCACGTTCACGCGCTGGCGGTTGCCTCCCGAGAGGCGCACAACCTGATCGTCGGCGCGGTCCTCGAGGCCCGTCTCTGCCAGCATCCTCGTGACCGCGGCGTCCACATCGCCGACACCGTCGAGACGGGCGAACAACCGCAGGTTCTCGGCGACGCTCAGTTTTCCGTAGAGCGCAGGCTGTTGCGGTACCCAGCCGACGTCGCCCGCTGCGGACACGGCGCCCGCGTCGGGCGCCTGGATCCTTGCAAGGATCGTGAGGAGCGTCGTCTTGCCGGCACCGTTCGGTCCGATGCACGCGATCAACTCGCCCTGCCGGGCCTCCAGCGACACGCCTTTGAGCGCCTCCCGCCCGCCGTAGCTCTTCCGCAACTCGACCGCCTCGAGCAACGGGGGCGCGTCTGTTCGCATGACCGCGAGGTTACCTTCGATCCGGTATACACGGCGCATGTCGGAGCGTCGCGTCCTCTTCATCGGCGATGTCGTCGGCGAGCCAGGGCGCAAAGCGGTGGAGAGCATGCTCCCGGGCCTGATCGACCGGTTCGAGCCGGACCTCGTCGTGACCAACGGCGAGAACATCGCGGGCGGGCTCGGCATCACCGAACGGACCGCTCGAAAGCTCTTCGAGGCCGGTACCGACGTCATCACAACCGGTAATCACGTCTATCGCCACCCGGACGTCTACGACTTCCTCAACCGTTCGGACCGGATCGTGCGTCCCGCCAACTATCTCGAGACCAACCCCGGCCGGGGATACGTGGTGGTCGAGAAGGACGGCGTGCGCTGGGCGGTCGTGAACCTTTCCGGGACCGTCTTCATCGACGCCGCGCACTCGCCCTTCCATGTCGCGGACCGGCTACTCGCCAAGCTCCGCGACAAGGCCGACCACGTGGTCGTCGACTTCCACGCCGAGGCAACGAGTGAGAAGGTCGCGATGGGCTGGTATCTGGACGGCCGCGCGCTCGCGGTCTTCGGCACCCACACGCACGTCCCGACGGCTGACGCACGCGTCCTCCCCGGTGGCACCGCCTACATCTCGGATGTGGGCATGACGGGCGCGCGCGGCGGCGTGATCGGCGTCAAGCGCGAGCAAATCATCCAGCGCTTCGTGACGCAGATGCCGGTGCGGTTCGAGACCGCTGACGAGGACCCATGGGTGATGGGGTGTCTCGTGACGTCGGATCGCCCGGGGCACGCGAGCTCGATCGAGCAGATCCTCGTACCAGTGGAAGAATGAAGGCCACCATCGCCAGCGGGAACCACCACACGATGTAGAGGTAGAACCAGTGCGAGATCGCGATCTGAAGCGCGATCAGCACGGCCGCGCCCAGCGCCGCGAGTTGAAGCGGCGACTTCTCGCGGGGAACAAGCGCAACCGCGACGGCGAGCGCAATGGCCGCCACCTTGACCAAGGTCTGCACCCAGTCCAGGGACGGGTGCAGTCCCCAGATGCTGAAGGGAGAGTCGCGGCCGAGCTGAAAACCGACGGTGCGGTCCCAGAGAGTGGACAAGCCTCCGTCGGGCAGCACCGGCATGAACACCACGATCGTAGCGGCGGCGCCCGCGAGCGCGAAGAGCGCTGCTTCGCGGAGCCGCCGGCGATCGTAGGAGGCAAACAGCGGCGCCAGCAGGAGCGGCGCGAACTTGGACGCGGACGCGAGTGCCAGCAGCGCGCCGCGCGCACGCGGTGCGGCGAGTGCCCCGAACGAGAGCACCACCAGCAGGGCAACCAGCGAGTCATTGGCGTTTGAGTTGAGGACGAAGAGCGTGTACGGGAAGGTCGCCCAGGCGTATGCCAGCAGGACGCCGAGCTCCGTGCCCTCACGGCCGCGCCGGAGCCGCCGGCCGACCCACAGCAACGCCAGGATCGTGGCCAGGTCGAAGAAGATCGCGGCGGCGTGCGCCGCGGGCAGGTCGTCCCACTTCCCGGACCACGGGAAGACAAGCTCGAACGGCACGTACGCGTAGTAGTTGACCGGTCCGTACGTGTCGCCGGAGGCGTCGTTCGACGGGAACGTCCCGTAGAGGTCTTCGCCGTGCGTGATGCGGTCGGCACCGATCACACCCGAGTAGCCCACGTCGATCACGTTCGAGTTGGTCACGTTCAGGCCGATCCGGAAACCGACGAGGAAGATCAACGCGAGCGCGAGCCAGGTTGCGGGCACCAGCAGGCGCAGCGGTTGTTCCCGGGCGGGGCGACGTGTATAGGCGACCTGCAACGTCCGTATGAGCAAATAGCCGAGCACCGGATACACGAGGGGGACCGACGTGTCGATCTCACCCCGGTTGAAGAAGACGTGCGAGATCGAGAACGAGAGCAGCACCAGTAAATCGAGGTGAAGCAGCCTGAACGGCCGGCGCCAATCGAAGAAGGGAAGGAAGAAGAGCCCCATCATGGGTATCCAGACCGCGGTCGAGTTGACCTTGCGACCGAACGCGCCTGGCAGGCCGCGAGCCATCTGCCAGGCTGCCTGCGGACCAGTCCAGACCTCGACCGCGCGCTTCGTGCGCTCATCGACGATCACCTGCCCGATCTCCTTGCCGCCGTCGTACCAGCTGACCTGCCAGCGCCCAGGTCCTTTGGCGAAGGCGCGATGCGTCGTGCGCTCGTGCTTCGCAAGCTCTGCCTGCAGCTTCGGCGAGCGCACCGCGATGCGCGTGGCCTCGAGCGCGTTCAGGAAGTGATCAGGCGGCGGCTTCGTCGATGAAGCGGGCTGGGTAAGAGCCGGCGTGGCTTCGACCGCCTGGCTTTCCCGGGCAAGGCTCGGCGTCGCGAGCACGAGCACGAGCAGGAACGCGGTCGCCGCGATCGAGGCTCCCCGGGCAAGCCTCCCGCGCACGGATCCGCTAGGCGGCGGGGGGCCTAGCTTGAACGGTCGGCCTGCTGAAGCTCCAGAGCTTGTTGCCGACAAAGTTCAGCGGCGTCGCGGCGAGGATCGCGAGCGCCTGGGCCGGGATCTTCGGAAGGTCCGCGACGGTCACCAGCAGTTCGAGCACGATCAGGTTGAAGCCGAGCGCAACCAGGCTCACGGCCAAAAAGCGGGCCGCCTGGAAGCCGGCATGACCGTGCGTCGCCTTGAACGTCCAGTGACGGTTCCAGAGAAAGTTGTTCGTGACCGCCACGCAGAACGCCAGCACGGCGGCGGTGCGGTAGTGCACGTCGGCACCGGTCAGCAACGCCGAGTAGACGGCCAGGTTCACGACGTAGCCACTGGCGCCGATCAGGGAGAACTTGACCAGCTGCATCCAGTTGTGTGGCCGCTTCAGGCCGAGCCGGACGCGATGCGCGTGGTGTCCGGCACGCGCACGCCGGGTCGGTATCGCGGCGGGCAGCTCTGAAGCCGTGGTCTGCGTGGGGCGACTCACGGCGAGGTGAGCGTCATCCATCGCCGGTCAAGATGGCCGACCCGTTGATCGGACACGGAAGCCCTCGCTTCCCTGTTCAGGCTCATCGAGTACCTCCACCTGGTCTACACGGGCCCCGGGCGGCCCTTCGCGAGAGAGTCCTAGAAGCCGTTCGACCGCCGCCTCGTCCCCCTCGAAGACCGCCTCGACGGTGCCATCACGGTTGTTGCGGACCCAGCCCGAGACTCGCTCGCGCTCGGCCGCGTTGCGGATCGTGTCCCTGAAGAAGACGCCCTGGACACGTCCGCTGATCACCACGCGTTTTCTCACGCCACGACGCCGAAGTGGTCGAGCACGACCTGGTGCACGTCCGCGATCGACCACGGCCGCTCCCGAGATCTTCCACCGTCGAGATTTGGGCCGCAGTTCACGAACGCGAGCGGGCCGAGCGAGTCTCCGCGGCGAAGGGAGCCGTGGCTGCCGCCGCCGACATGGTCGGCGCCGCCCCAATCCACGAACTCGTATCCCGGAGCGGCCGACACGAGCACATCGCCGGCGCTCGAGCAGTTCAGGGCCGACCAGAGCCGGCCCAGCGCATCGGGATAGATCCGGCTGCCGATCATCCCGTCGGCGCGCTCGAGCTCCAGTGTGCCGAGGGCGCCATCGACGTCCCACGCTCCACCGTAAGCGTCGCATTCGCCGGCCCCAGGGCGGAAACGCAGCTCGCCGCGCTTCGTCCACACGCAGGCATCCCCGCCCTCACGCCAGGCCAGCACCTCGACGCCCTCGAGCTCGCGAAGGCGTGCGAGCACCCTGGCGGTTACAGCCGGCCGGTCATCGTCGTGCAGGACGTACACCATTGCCGACCTCGCGCCGGGACAGACCGCGAGCTCGGCCGCGGACGGGTCGACATCGTTGGGAAGCAGCACTCGCCAATCGCCCAACGCGACATCCAGCCTGATGCGGTCCTCGACGGCGGTCTGTGAATGATCGGCCATCAGGATCACCGCGTGGTCCGAGAAGAAACGATCGACACCGCCTGCGGCCTCGATCACCTCGCCCAGATGCCCGTCTGCGCGAGCGATCGACTTCTCAGTCGCAGTGGGCCCATGGCGATGCGAGAAGTGATCGTTGTCGGGCAGGGAGAACAGCATGAAGTCGTAGAGGTCGTTGCGCTCGAGAAAAGCACCGACACAGCCCGAGTAGGGGTCGCGAGTCCCTGGCCTGGCAAGCGTCGGAGGGCAATCGACCTCGCGCGAGGCGTAAAGCTCCCCGTAGAAGAGCTCCGCAGGCCCGTAGACGGCTTGCCGGACGTTCGCGGCCCGCGCAACCCTGCGCATCCAGCCCTGCAGCCGAAGCTCGTGCCGGGTACGGCCACGAAAGATGAGGAAAGGGGTGCAGGCAGTACGCACACCGGCGTCGTCGAGACGCTCGAAGAACGTCGGTAGCGCCCGGTTCAGGTGATCGAAGTTCATGTTGTAGACGATGTCCGTGATCGTTCGCAAGACCCCAAATGTGCGCACGGCCTGCCCCGACGACCCGTAGTCGACGTACCGTCGCTCGCCCCGGTGGTACCAGTCGATCGAGGGCACCCCGTGCCGGTCGACCGACGCGCCGGTCGTGATCGTGGACGAGGCGACAGGCGTCACGGAAGGGAACACGCTCACGCAGTCCGGCAGGTAGGTGCCGCGTCGCAATATCTCCGCGAACATCGGCGCCTTGCCCTCCTCGGCCGCCCGCTCGAGCATCGCCGGCTTGAGGGCATCGACAATCACCAATACGAGTTTGGTCACCTAATGACCGTCCTGCCCGAAACCCGGCGATTTGCTTGCAAATCGGCGGCCACTCCTTCTACCGAAGGATGCGTAGGCCCTCGTACTTCTGGCCTGCCCGCCTTCGCTGCACCAGGACGACCCACAGCGCAAACGCGAATGCGACCCAGGACACCGGCGAGACGAGCACCGCGAGCGCGGCCAGCAGGAGTGCCGCCCCTTGAGCAAACAGTTCCACGAGAGACGCCGCTTCGTCCTCCCCACTCGTCCGAGCTCGCGATGCCGCGCGGCCGAAGAATGCCTGGGCGGCCAGGAAGCCGAGCGCCGCGCAGGCCACGCCGGCCGGGAATCCCACGCCCGCCGCATAGCCCTCGTCTGCCAGAGATCCCGCGAACTCGAGTGCTCCGATCACGGCCGCGATGACCGCCAGTACGAGCGCGGGCACGACCACACGAGCTCGCTCCGCAACCGTGACCAGGGCAACCAGCACGACAAGCGCCGCCAGCCAGGGGATCGACTCCAGGAACGCGTAGCCCGTTCCGTTGAAGTCGATGCCGGCGTCGGCTCGCGCGAGTGCGCCGGCCAGCAGCGGAGGCAGCAACGTGCGCACGCCTGTTGCAAGCGACACGCCAACGCCTTGCGATATCGCCATAAAGAGATCCACGGGCTATCGGCTATCTTGAAAGAACGGGCGGCCGGCCTGACCCCTCCCACGAGCAGATCAGCCGGTTGTCGGCGGGATGACCGTATAGCAGGTCGAGCGCGCCGGGCCCCGAAACCCGGGGAGGGACACGCGTGCGGGACAGGCACCAAACCACCAGCCACGAGATCGAACGCTATGCGGGGCTCTTCGCAAAGCGCACTCGGCAGATGCGGTCGTCCGCGATGCGCGATCTCATGGCGATCACCGCACGGCCCGAAGTGATCTCGCTGGCCGGCGGGCTTCCCGACACGTCGACGTTCCCACCGGAGACGTTCGCCGCGATCACCGATCGCATCGCAAGGGAGTCCTGCGCGAGCGCGCTTCAATACGGGCCGACGGAGGGATTCGACGAGACCAAGCGCTGCATCGCCGAAGTGATGGCGGCCGAGGAGATGCGAGTCGACATCGACGACGTGCTCGTCACCACAGGTGGCCAGCAGGTCATCGATCTCGTCACGAAAACGCTCGTCGACCCCGGCGACGTCGTGATCTGCGAAGCCCCGACCTACCCGGGCGCGGTACCGGTCTTCTCGAGCTACGAGGCTGACGTGGTGCAGATCGAGATGGACTCGGAGGGCATGCGCATCGACCTGCTGGAGCAGACGCTCGACCGGCTCGACACCGAGGGGCGGCGGCCCAAGTTCATCTACACCGTACCGACCTTCCAGAACCCGGCGGGTGTCACGCTCTCCTCTCCTCGCCGGCAACGCCTCGTCGAGATCGCCCGCGAGCGCGAGCTGCTGGTGCTCGAGGACAACCCATACGGTCTGCTTCGCTACGAGGGAGATCCGCTTCCGACGCTGCGGGCGCTCGACGGCGGTGTCTACGTGCTCTATCTCGGGACGTTCTCGAAGATTCTCTCCCCCGGGATCCGCCTCGGATGGGTGGCCGCCCCCGCACCCGTGCTCGCGAAGATCAACCTCGGCAAGCAGGCCGCAGACCTATGTACCTCGTCGCTCACCCAGCAGCTCGTCGAGGGGTACTTCCGCGAAGGACGATGGCGCGCGTACGTACAGGACCTGTGCACGATCTACCGCCGTCGGCGCGATGCGATGCTCGACGCCCTTGCCGAGTTCTTCCCGGCGGAGGCGGAGTGGACTCAGCCGGGAGGCGGGCTTTTCGTGTGGGCGACGCTGCCGGACTTCATCGACACGGAGGACCTTCTCGCGAAGGCGGTCCAGGAAGAGAACGTCGCGTTCGTGCCAGGCTCCGCCGCTTACGTGGATGGGCGGGGCGGGAGCTCCATGCGGCTCAACTTCTCGGCCGTCAGCGAGAACGAGATCGTCGAAGGCATACGCCGAATCGGCAAGGTGATCGACGAGCAGATCTCCCTCTACGGAACGATCAGCGGGCGGGCCGCAGGCAGCTCGTCCGGTTCCGGGCAGGACGACCGAAACGATGCTGCGGCCGAGCCGGCCAATGTCGTTCGCTTTCCACGTCGTCCCGCCGACACGAAGCGCGGCGCGAGCGAATCATGAGCCCGAAGGTCGCCGTCCTGAAGGGCGGGTCCTCGCTCGAGCGCCAGGTGTCGCTGCGCTCGGCCGGCCGCGTGCAGGATGCGCTCGAGCGCCTGGGCCACGACGTCATACCGATCGATGTCGACTCGACGCTGGTCAAGCGACTGCGCGAGTCCGGCGCGGACGTCGCATTCGTGGCACTGCATGGACGCGGCGGGGAGGACGGGACCGTCCAGGAGCTCCTCGAGATCGTCGGAATCCCCTACACAGGCTCCGCCGTGGTCGCCTGCATGCGCAGCATGGACAAGGTTCTGACCAAGCATCTGCTGGTCGAGGAAGGGATCCCCACGCCCGACTTTTTCGCGTTCAGCGAGATCGCGTTTCGCGAGTTCGGCGCCGCCGACGCGCTACCGGCAATCGAGGACCGCCTGGGCTTCCCGATCGTGGTGAAGCCGGCCGCGCAGGGATCGGCGCTCGGAATCGAGTTCGCGGCCTCGCCGGAATCGGTGCCACAGGCGCTGGTCGCCGCCTTCAGCTACGACGACCGGGTGCTGCTCGAGCGTCACGTAAAGGGCCGGGAGCTCGCGGTGGGTCTCCTCGAGACGGACAGCGGCGTCGAGCCGCTGCCGATCGTCGAGGCGAAGCCGAAGGAGGAGTACTTCTTCGACTTCGAGGCGCGCTACGAGATCGGCAAGACGGACTACGTGTGTCCCGCAGACCTTCCACAGGAGGTAACAGCGCGCGCGCAGGAGCTTGCCGTGGCGACGTACCGGCTGCTCGGGTGCTACGGCTTCGCGCGTGTCGACATGATGCTTCCCGACGAGGGGGCCCCCCAGGTGCTCGAGGCGCAGGCGATCCCGGGACTCACGGAGACGAGTCTCTATCCCCAGGCCGCCGAGGCGGCAGGCATCTCGTTCGACGAGCTGGTGGAGCGACTGGTGGAGCTTGCTCTCGCGCGCGCGTCCGCGCCGGCGATTGCGCGTTAGCCGGTGCCTGAGGCGAAGTCCTCCGGCGTTACCTCGTCGAGGAACTTCTTGAACTTGTCGACGACCTCTTCGGTGTCCTCAACCTCGTGCTCGAACTCGATCGCGCTCTCCTGGATCACTTCCTCGGCCGCGAATATGGGCGCCGAGGTGCGGACCGCGACCGCGAGCGCGTCCGAGGGCCGCGAGTCGATCTCGACCTCCTGCCCGTTCACGCGCAGGGTGATCGAGGCGTAGAACGTGTTGTCCTTGAGCTCGGTCACCGACACGCGCGTGCACTGGGCATCGAGCTCGCCGATCATCTCGCCGATCAGATCGTGGGTCATCGGACGAGGCGTCGTCGCGCCCTGAAGCTTCATGAGGATCGCCGCGGCCTCAGGGTGGCCGATCCAGATCGGCAGGAACTTGTTGCCGTCGATGGTCTTGAGCAACACGATCGGCTGCTTCCCGACCATGTCGAAGCTCACGCCGTATATGACCATCTCCTGCACTGGATCGGCTCCAAACCCGCTGTGGCCCGCCGTACGGGGCCCATTCCGCGTAGGGGCCCATTATAGGAACGGCCCCTACGGGCGCGGAAGGGCTTTCCGCCGGCGCGTGACGGCGAGGGTCGAGGGGAACACCATCAGCATGGAGCGACGCGAGTGGATCCCGCTAATC
>JBKOZI010000135.1:0-11519 GCA_046725795.1 Actinomycetota bacterium | reverse complement strand
ACATGGGACACGCGAACATCAGCATCACGCTCGACCGCTATGGGCATCTGATGCAGGGCAGCGAGCAGGAGTTCGCTGGGTTGCTGGACGCCTACCTAGACCGGGCCGAGAAGCGCGCGAACGAGGGCTGATTTCCCCGTGCATTTCCCCATGAGCAACCCAAACCGCTTGCTCGAGCCGCAAACGGCCCGTTCCGTCAGATGTAGTACATCCGCGCGCCGGCGGCCTCGGCCTCGCGCTGCATGACGTCGCCGATCGTCGTGCCGGCCAGCACTTCGCGGAGTGAGGCGGCTGCGCGTACCCACACGTCCTGGTCGTCGGCGGAGTTGCCGCCGACGTCCGCGCCGAGCTCGCCGTCGAGCAGCTCGACCACTGCCAGGACCGTGAGCTCGCCGGGGTCCTTCACGAAGGTATAGCCGCCTTTGACGCCACGCTGACTTTGCAGCATGCCGGCGCGGCGCAGCGTCGCGAAAAGCTGCTCGAGGAACTGCAGCGGGATGTCGCGCCGACGCGCGAGCTCGGCGATCGGCACCGGTCGTCCGCCGGGCAGCGCCCCCTGGCGGGCAAGCTCCGTCAGTGCGCGGACCGCGTAGCGGGACTTCGAAGTGATCGTGATCAAGCTGTCACCATCGGGTGCCGAGGAACCAGTCTAGTGTCAGGATCGACCGTCCCAACACCCCACGTGAGCGCCGAACGCCGGCTCTCCCCCGCCCGAATCGCGTCGCTGCTGCTGCCGCCGCTCGCCGTGATGGCGGTGATCTTCTTGCTCTCCTCCCAGCCGAGCGGCGGCGAACACGGAGTGTTCGACGTCCTCGTCCGCAAGCTCGGACACGTGACGGAGTACGCGGTCCTGACTTACTGCTGGTGGCGCGCCTTGCGCGGCCTCGGCGCGGTGCGCGACAACCGCGCGGCCATAGCGCTCGCGGTGGCGATCGCGCTCGCCTACTCCGCCAGCGACGAGCTCCACCAGACCTTCGTCGACGGCCGCCACGGCACGCCGGTCGACGTCCTCATCGACGCGATTGGGATGACGCTCGCTGCGCTCTACGCGCGGCGGCGCAGCCTCGGCCCTTCGCGGCCGAGCGCGGCGTAGGCCAGCGACTCGAGCGCGCGCGACAGGCGCGAGAGCTCCTGGAGCGCGACCGGCAGCGTCTCCAGCATCGCGAGCCTCGCCTGGATCGTCTCGAGCTCGCTCGCGATCCGGCGTAGCTCTTCATAGACCAGGTCGAACTGCTTCTCTTGAAGCTGCTGCTCCGCCATGGAGCTTCTTAGGTTAAAGCCAGCCGCGCTCGGAGGCGATCAGTACCGCCTGGGCGCGATCGACCGCGCCGAGCTTCCCGTACACGTTGTGCAGGTGGGTCCGCACGGTGCTGGTGGAGAGGCCGAGCTCGAGCGCGATCTGCTTGTAGACCTTGCCCTCGGCCAGCCGCTTCAGCACCTCGAGCTCACGGCCCGAGAGCGGACACGGCGTCGTCGAACGCTTGCGTTCCGGCGGCGGACCGGGCAGCTCGAAGAGCACCTCGCGGAGGTCCTGCGGGCCGAGGCCCACACGGCGCGCCACCGCGAGCAGCCGGTCGGGTGCGACCGCCTGGCCCTGCGCGTAGTGCGCGAGCATGTCGGCGAGTCGCACCAGCGCTGCCTCGCCGCTGATGTCGTCGGCGTGGTGGTGCTCGATCGCTCCGGCCATCTGCTGGGGCAGGCCCCACCGCCTGGCCATGACGCCGCCGACCAGGGCGTGGTCGATGCCGAGCTCGCGGCGTTCCGCGTGGATGCGCTGCTCGGGCGTCTTGGCGCTGGTGTGGATCTGGCCCGGGTAGCCGGGATAAGCCTGGACGAGCACGAGCTTGCCGATGTCGTGAAGAAGCGAGGAGATCAGCAGCTCGTCGCGGTCGGGAAAGTCGATCCGCACGCTCAGCCGGTCGGCCGCCTTCTGGGTCGCGACCGCGTGCAGGCGGAAGCGCTCGGGCGCGGCATCCCAGATCGGGGTGCGCTCGAAGAAGTCGAAAGTCTTGGTTGTCCCGATCAGCGCCTCGACCCCGGCCGGCGTCAGGACCTCGATCGCCTGCGGCACCGTGCGAATCTTGCCGCGAGCCTCCGGCCGCTTGTTCGCAAGCCGCATGACCGAGATCACGAGCGCGACGTCCGACTCGATCGCGGCCACCATCTCGGCGACCGACGGTTGCTCCTGGCTGACCAGGCGCAGCACTCGCTTGCGCGACTCGGCGAGCGCGGGGAACGCCTCCAAAGCCTCGAACGCCGCGGTGAGGCGGCGGCCGTGACCCTCATTGTGTTGCTTGGCTCCGGGTAGCGTGGTCGCCGGCGCTTGACCGTCGATTGCGGCCCCTACATTGCGCCCGGGCGCCACGCGCTTCCCTGCGGTGGTAGACATCGGCAACTGACGTATCGGCAAAAACGCGCGAGAAGTTGACAGGTTCGCGCGATTGGACTGATCAGCGCCTTGCAAGCGCCGCGTCGATGCGGCCGAGCGCCTCCTCCTTGCCCAGCAGGACGAGCGTTTCGAAGATCCCGACCGAGATCGTGCGGCCGGTGACGGCCACCCGAATCGGCTGGAAGACGGCGCCCGGTTTCGCATCGAGCTCGTCCGCGACCGCGCGTAGCGCTCCCTCCACGTTGGGCTCGTCGAACGGCTCGGCCTCGGACAGGGCCGAACGCGCCCGCTCGAGCTTCTCCCGGGCGCCGTCCTTGCCCATCACCTTCCCCCACGCGGTCTCGTCGATCTCGAGCGGCCCGAAGGCGAAGCTGATCAGGTCGTAGAGCTCGGCGAGCGTCTGGGCCTTCTCCTGCGCGGCTGCGACGGCCGACTCGAGGCGCGGGTCGTCCGCGCCCGGGAACCCACCGAGCCGCATCCACGCGCGCATGCGTTCGGCCAGATCCGCCGGCTCGAGCTCACGGACGTAGTGCCCGTTCATCCAGCGGAGCTTCTGCTCGTCGAAGACGGCGGGCGAGCGCGACACGCGTTCGAGCGAGAACTTCTCCACCAGCTCCTCGGTCGAGAAGAACGTAGTCGTATCGTCGTATCCCCACCCCAGCAGGGCGAGATAGTTGCGAACCGCCTCCACCAGGTAGCCGGCGTCCCGGAGCTCCTGCACGGAGGCGGCGCCGTGGCGCTTGGAGAGCGGCCTGCCGTCGGTCCCGTGGAGGAGCGGCAGGTGGGCGTAGAGGGGCGCCGCCGCGCCCAGCGTCTGCAGCACGAGCAGCTGGCGCGGCGTGTTCGAGAGGTGGTCCTCGCCACGCACCACGTGCGTGATCGTCATGTCGGAGTCGTCCACCGCGACCGCGAAGTTGTAGAGAGGCGTGCGGTCCGCGCGCGCGATCACGAAGTCGTCGAGCAGCCTGTTCTCGAACGCCGAGCGGCCTCTGATCACGTCCTCCACGACCGTCTCGCCCTCATCGGGGACGTGCAGCCGCACGGCCGCGCCGGGCGTGCCCTCGGGGACGGGTTCACCCCTGTAACCGGCGCCGCCCGCCCGCTCCTTGGCCTGTTTCACCTCCTCGGCAGTCGCCACGTCCCAGTAGGCCGCGCCCGAGCGCAAGAGCTCCTCTAGGCGCTCCGCGTACCGCTCCGAGCGCTCGGTCTGCCGGTAGGGCCCCTCGTCCCAGTCGAGCTCGAGCCACTCGAGCGCCTCCAGGATCTGCGCCACGGCCTGGTCGGTCGAGCGCTCGCGGTCCGTGTCCTCGAGCCGCAGCACGAGCCGGTTCTCGGGCGTCTTCCGCGCGAGAAGCCAGTTGTAGAGTGCCGTCCTCGCGCCGCCGATGTGGAGGAACCCAGTCGGGCTGGGCGCGAACCTGAAGCGATGCCCGGACACGACCCGAGATGCTAATCGGCGCTCATGTCTCGTCGGCCGGCGGCCTCGACCGCGCGGTCGAGCGCGGCGAGGAACTCGGAGCCGAGGCGATCCAGATCTTCAACCAGAGCCCGCGTGCGTGGCGGCCCACGAAGTACACGGAGGCCGACTTCGACGCATTCCGGGAGCGGCTCGCGAAGAGCCCGGTCGGGTCGGTCTACATCCATGCCGTCTATCTGATCAACGTCGCCAGCGACGACGCCGAGGTTTGCCGAAAGTCGCTCGAGTCCCTCACGCACGCGCTCATGGTCGGGGACGCGATCGGGGCCGATGGAGTGATCGTGCATCCCGGGAGCGGGAAGGGACAGAAACCGGGTCCGACCTTCAAGCGCCTGGGGCGGGCATTCAAGGAGGCGCTCGCCGGGACCGAGCGGGTGGCCCTGCTGTTCGAGAACACGGCCGGCGCTGGGTTCACGATCGGGCGCACGTTCGAGGAGCTGGCGCGCGTGATCGAGGTCTCAGGCAGCGGCGAGCGGCTCGGCGTCTGCCTCGACTCGTGTCACCTGCTCGCGTCCGGGTACGAGGTGCGCGACGCGACGGCGTTCAAGTCCGTGATCGACGAGTTCGACACGCGCGTCGGCCTTGGCCGACTGAAGGCGCTCCACATGAACGACTCGAAGACCCCACTCGGGTCGAACAGCGACCGGCACGCGAACCTCGGCGAGGGCGAGCTCGGCGAGGAAGGGCTGCGCGTGTTTCTCGGCGAGCAGCGCTTCAAGCGACTGCCGGTGCTGCTCGAGGTGCCGGGCCCCGACGGTCACGGACCGGACAAGCATCAGGTCGACATCGCGAAGCGGTTGCGCGACGAGGCCGCCGCCGCGAAGAAGAAGCGTAAAGCTCGGCCTTGAGCAAACCCGTCAGTCTGCTTGCAGACAGACGGCTTTGTTCGCGAAGGAATCAGACCCGCTCACGCAGGTCGAAAGCTCTGTAACCGCCTGGGTCTGATTCCGTAGCGTCGAAGAAGCGCGGGTTGACGCAGTCGAACGCCGCGCCGGTGCCCTCGTATGAGCGCTCGACGCTGAACGGGCACATCGGCAGCGGCTCGCGCACTGCCTTGACGCCGCCGTAGCCCTGCCGCGTGCGCTCTGCCTTGTGGAACATCTCGACGTCGATCTCGACGCCGAACACCTTCTGCAAGCAGCCCATGTAGCTGCGCCCGGACGACTCGTCCTCGTACGTGTAGAGAAACGGGCAGTTCATCTCGAGGCAGCCGCGCGGCTCGATCGTCTTGTCACAGAAGGCACAGCACTGCCTGCATTCGGTGTGCTGTTTCGTTTTGGCTCGGACAGCCATGCGCGAAGTTTAACCGCGTTCAGGGGGCTTGCTGTAGGGGTCGGACCTAGGCCACGAGGGCGTCCGGGCCCAGCAGGTGATCCAGTTCGGCACGCAGCGCGACGGACCTGCTGACGCGGTATCCAGCGCCGAACCGCAGGCGCCGCCGGCCCGCGCTCGTCTCCATCTCGAGCAGCACCTCGGCGTCGCCGGGGAAGTGCTCGAGAACGGCCTTCAGCTCGCCGAGCAGCGTCTCGTCGCAGGCGCGCGCGTTGACCTTCAGGACGACCGGTTCGGCTACCGCAGCACCCCTCCGAAGGGGCCTCTTTGCGACCAGCTCGGGCGGCGGCTCGCCCGCGGCCGCGATCTCCTCGGGGGTCGGCTCGAAGGGCTCGACGTCCTGCACGACGAGCTTCGTCTCACCACGATCCTTGTGGTCCACCCGGCCGCGCACGATCACGCGCTTGTCGAGGCCCGCCTTCGACTCGTTGCTCGCGTACGCGGAGTTGAAGATGAGCATCTCGACCTGGCCCTCGAGATCGTCGAGGGTCGCGAACATCATCGGGTCGCCCGATTTCGTGCGGATCTTCTTCGCCTGCGTGATCAGGCCGCCGACGGTGACCCAGGCGCCGTCCGGCTTCGAGCTGAGCTCGGCGATCGAGCAGTCGACGCGCTCGCGAAGGAGGTGGCGAACGTCGGCGAGCGGATGGCTCGAGAGGAAGATGCCGAGCGTCTCCTTCTCACCGGCGAGCAGCTCGACACGTTCCAGCTCCTCAATTGGGATCGGCGGATAGTGTGCCGCGGCGGCAGGCGCGCTCGTGGCCGAGTCTTCGTCGCCCAGGTCGAAGATCGAGCCCTGTCCCGACAGCGCGTCGTCCTGTGCCTTCTGCCCGGACGCCTGCGCCTGGCCGAGCACCGCCAGCATGCCCTTGCGCGTCGCGCCGGTCGAGTCGAGCGCACCGCACTTGACGAGGCTCTCGATCGCTTTCTTGTTGACCGTGCGCGCGTCGACCCTCGCGCAGAAGTCCCAGATCGACGTGAACGGGTCGCCGCTCTCGCGCGCCTCGAGAATCTTCTTGACCGCCGCATAGCCGACGTTCTTCACCGCGTCGAGGCCGAAGCGGATGTCCCCCTCCACGACCACGAAGTCGTGCCCCGACGCGTTCACGTCCGGCGGCAGCACGCGAATCCCCATCTCCTCACAGCGCGAGACGAAGAACGGCACCTTGTCCTTCGTCGACATCACGCTCGAGATCAGGGCGGCCATGTACTCGGCCGGGTAGTTCGCCTTCAGGTACGCGGTGCGGTAGGCAATCAGCCCGTAACAGGCGGCGTGACTGTTGTGAGACACGATGCCGTTCGCGATGAAGTTCAATGGACCATCGGGTGCCATCTCGATGTCGTAGGTCATAGCCTCGCCGCACGGTTCGATCGAGACGATCGGGTCGCCGTTCTCTGCGTGTAGCAAGTTCGTGTACGACCCGACGATGAGCTTGAAGTCCTCTGGCGTGACAACCACGTACGGCAAATCGCCGTACTTCTCGGCGAAGAACTCCGGCGTGCGGTCCATGCCGTCCATCTCCCAGTACACGCCATCGAAATAGAAATCACAGACCCGCCCGCTGGGCAAGATCTTGTGAATCTCGAAGTCGATGCCTTGCTCGATTAGCCATTCGCACATGTCGCGCTCAGCTGTACTCGCGCACCACATGCCGTTCGAGGCCACGCTGCAATGCCCATAGGCCGGGCCCGTGTCATAGGCCGCCCTCACTTTGGTGAGGCTCCGCTCGATCTGCTTCCGCCGCCACTCCGGGTCGGAGGCGTAGAGCCACTTGATTCGGTCATGCATCGCCGCCACCCCGGCCCGCGTCAGATTGGGATGTAGCTCATGCATCCGGAGCATGTGGGTGGCCTTCTCCTCGGCGCTCCGGGTGGCCTGGTACCTCCGCATGCGAACGGCTGCTCGCCGGTCTTGCGCCTTCCGCTCCCGCCGGCGTGCGAGCTTGCGCATCGTCTCCCGTCGCGCCTCACGCTGCTTCTTACTGATCATCGGCAGCGTGATCAGCTCGGTACCGAGCTTCATTCGCTCGATGGGGAGGTATCCCTCGGTAGTCAGAAGCCGGTGATCGATCGTCGCGCGGATCTGCCGTCCGCTCTCGGTTTTTACCTGCACGAGCGGCTTGCGTCCTGATCTGACGATCTGCTGCACACGGTGGGGCCGGATTTCCCCATCGGGCCACATCGCCATGATCTCGGACGGCTTGGTGCGATACGCCTCGGAGAGTCGGATGCGACGGCCGTCCGGAAGGATCACCCGCGTATCCCGATGTGCGCACTTGTTAAAGCTGTAGTCAGCCGCTGCCTCCATCAGACCCCATAGCTGGTTCGCAACCGTCGGGCTCGTCCCAGAGGCGGTGGAACCTTCGACGAAGTCCTGCTTCAAGGTCGCCATCAGGTCTCGCTTCTTCTTGCCGATCGCGCGCCGCAGCGTGTCCGCTTTCGGTCCCGGGAAGCCGGCGATGTCGCGCGCGATCTGCATCAGCTGCTCCTGGTAGACCGCGATCCCGTACGTCGGCTGGGTGATCGCCCGCAGGCGCTCGTCGATGTAGCGAACCGACGACGGGTCGCGCTTGCCGCGCGCGTAGTCCTTGATGAAACGCATCGGGCCCGGGCGGTAGAGCGCAACCAGCGCGACGATGTCGTCGAACTGTGTCGGGCGGACCTCGCGCAGCGCCTCCTGCATGCCCTCGGACTCGAGCTGGAACACACCCACCGAGTCTCCGCGCGCAAGCATCTCGTAGGTCCTGCGGTCGTCGAGTCGCAGGTTCGCGAGGTCGATGCCCTCGCCGCCCGAGCGCTCGATGATCGCGACCGCGTTCTCGAGCACGTCCAGCGTGCGCAGCCCGAGGAAGTCCATCTTCAGAAGCCCGATCTCCTCGATCGGTCCCATCGAGTACTGCGTGACGGTCTTGAACACCCGCTCCGGTTTTCCGTCCTCGCCGTTCTCGGTGCTGCCGCGGTCCTCGGCCAGCTGCAGCGGCACGATCTCGGTCAGCGGCCTGTCCGCGATCACGACCGCGGCCGCGTGGATCGAGTTGTTGCGGACGATGTCCTCGAGGCCCTGGGCGACGTCGACGATCTGCTTTGCCTGGGGGTCGGAGTCGTAGGCCTGGCGCAGCTCGGTTCCCGACGCGAGGCAGTCGTCGAAGCTCGGACTCCGTCCCATGATCGGCTCGGGGATCAGCTTCGCAAGCCGGTCGCCGGTGCCGTAGTCGAAGCCGAGCACACGCGCAGCGTCGCGCGTCGCCGCGCGCGGCTTCATCTTGCCGAACGTGATGATCTGCGCGACCGCGTCGGCGCCGTACTTCTGCTGCACGTATCGGATCACGCGCTCGCGGCCGCGGATCGAGAAGTCGATGTCGATGTCGGGCATCGTCTTGCGCTCGGGGTTGAGGAAACGCTCGAACATCAGGTCTGACGCGAGCGGGTCGACGTCCGTGATGCGCAGCGCGTAGCTGACGAGCGAACCCGCCGCCGAGCCGCGACCGGGGCCGACGGCGATGCCGTTGTCCTTGGCGAACTTGACGAAATCCCAGACGATCAGGAAGTAGGACTCGAAGCCCATCTCCTCGATCACCTTCAGCTCCCACTCGAGCCGCTCGACCGCCTCGGCGGGCGGTGGGTCCCCGTAGCGACCCCTTAGCCCTTCTTCAGTGAGGCGGCGGAGATAGACGCTCGGCTCCGAGCCGTCGGGGGTCGTGTAGCGCGGCAACAGGATGTTGCCGAGCTCGATGTCGATCTCACAGCGCTCGGCGATCTCGAGCGTGGTGGGCACAGCCTCCGGCCAGGCGCTGAACGACTCCGCCATCTCGGCGGCATCCTTCAGATAGAACTCGTTCGTGTCGAAGCGGAGCTTCGGCTCGGCGAGCGTCGACTTCGTCTGCACGCACAAGAGCGCAGAGTGGCTCCCGTAGTCCTCGCGGCGCAGGTAGTGGACGTCGGCGGTGCCGACGACGGGGCGGCCGACCTCGCGTGCGATCCTCGCGATGCCCTCGTTCGCCCGGTCCTGCTCGGGAATCTTGTTGTTCTGGAGCTCGAAGTAGACGTTGTCCGGGCCGAGCGCTCCCATCAGGTCGTCGACGTGCGCGCGTGCGTCCGCCGTGCGCTCCTGCACGAGGCGCTGGCAGAACCGCGACTGCAGGCAGCCCGTGAGGGCGATCAGCCCGTCCGAGTTAGCCGCGATCAGCTCCATGTCGACGTTCGCCTGCCCGCGGCGAAAGCCCTCCAGGTAGCCCGCGGAGGAGAGCTTGATCAGGTTGCGAAGGCCCGCCGCGTCCCGCGCCAGGAGCGTCAGGTGGTTGCGCTCGTATCTGACCTTGTCGCGCTCGCGGCGATCGTCGACGAGGTAGGCCTCGAGCCCGATGATCGGCTTCACGTCGTGCGTTCGGCAGGCCTTGTAGAACTCGACCGCGCCGTTCAGGACGCCATGGTCGGTGAGCCCCAGGGCCGGCATCCCGAGCTCCGCGGCACGCGCCGCGAGCGCCTCGATCTTGCAGGCGCCGTCGAGCAGCGAGTACTCGGAGTGGACGTGGAGGTGGACAGCCTCGGCCGGGCTCACGGTGAGCCAGTGTAGGGCTGGGACCCGACGCCAGCCGGGATTTCGGTAGCACTTTTGGGACTGTCAGTGCACTAAACGCGCTACTTGGCGCATTCCCAGTTGCCGGCTCCCCGGCCCCCGGCCCAGAGCTTGGCGGCGAGCCGGTCCTGCTCCCACTTCGGCGCCGCGTTCGGCGATCCGTACTTGCCGCCGAGCCCCTCGTAAGTCGAGGGCAGGAACTGGTAGGCGCCGCCCGCGCCGCTCGACGGGTTGAGGGCGTTGTAGTTGCCGCCGGACTCGCACATCACGATCGACTGGGGAATCGCGAAGTCGCCGAACCACTGCTGGACCGTCTGACCTGCGGACCCACCCTGGCCCATCGCGGCCTGGAGCTGGGCGACCTGGGCCGTCCAGCCGGCGATCCGTGAGTGGAGCTCGGAGAGCGCGCTTTGCGCCGAGGCCTGTGCCCGGCGCGCGGCGGCTGCCTTCGATACTGCCGCGGCCCGGACCTGTGCGGCCTGCGCGCGCGCCGCCGCGAGGCGGTTCACCTCTGCCTGCGCGGCTGCGCGCAGAACCTTCACCCGTGCGAGCGCGGTGCGGACGCGATCGCGCAGGTGCTTGACGCGGGTCACGAGCGCGTGGTCGGCCTCGTTGATCCGCTGAAGGTAGGACTCGCGCGTGAGGAGGTCGCTGAAGCTCGTGGAGTTGAGCAACAGGCTGGTGACGTCGGGCGTCCCGCTCTTGTAGATCGCGACCATGCGTCCGGCGAGCTTGTCCTGCTCGCGCTTGAAGCGTGCCTGCGCCACGCGCAGGCGGGCGGTCGCGATCGCGACCCGACGCTGGATCTGCGCGAGGCGCGCACGGCCGTTGGCCAGCTCTTCCTCGACAGCCGCGAGCCGCTGCGCGGATGCGGCTGCGTCCGCGGCGGCGGCCTGGAACTGAGCGTTGCGGATCTGCACCGTGGAGGCGAGCTGCCGGGCCTGCGCGCGCGCGTTGTCGACGCGCGCCTGGAGCGTGCCGATGCTGGTTGCCGCGGACGTGTCTGCGAACGCGAGCAGCGCGACGAACGCGAGCACGGCCGGCGCGACTGTCGAGCGAACGCTGCGAATCACCAACTGCCTCCTTCTGCGCCTGCGGGGTTAGCTGACGGGCTCGCGTCGAAGGAGTGACGCTACGTCGCTGCGATGCGGCGATTCGCCCCCGGCACGCCTTTCCCGGCACACCGAGCGGTTCCCCCGCTCCCCGGCGCGCACGCCGGAGATTCGGCTGTCTGCCTACATCCCACCCCCCTTTTGGGGTGGTGGGTTTTTTGGGCGGCGGCACTGTAGCAGCCGGCTACGTCCTTGCGCGTCGCGGCTCGGGATGAAAACCCTGCTTTGACAGCGTTTTTTCACCAGCCGCGCGCGATCGAGGCGGGCGAAGCGGGCCCAAGCTACCTTTGCCTCGCTATGCGCGGCAAAGGTAGCTCGCATCGGCGGGGCTGCGATGCTCCTGCGGTGGCCGACCCGTTGTCGCAAGAGATCCGCGAGTTCCTCACGGAAGGTACCCGCACGGGCAAGCTCGGAGTCCTCACATCGAGCGGCTGGCCACACGTGATGCCGATCTGGTTCGTGCTCGACGGCGAGGAGCTCGTCTTCTCTACCGGCCGCGACACGGTCAAGGGTCGTTACCTGCGCCGCGACGATCGCGTGTCGCTCTGTGTCGATGACGAGCGACCGCCGTTCACGTACGTCCACATCCGCGGGCGGGCGAGGATCGACGCGCAGTCCGACCTGCTCGAGTGG
>JBKOZI010000134.1:0-5699 GCA_046725795.1 Actinomycetota bacterium | reverse complement strand
GCGAAACTGCGGGCGCTCAGGCGCGTGTTCCACTTACATGAGGCTCTTCGGGGGAAGAGGGTGCCTCGGGCTGGTCGAGCTTGCCGCAGCGCTCTATGCGATTGCGGTTACCGTGCATCGATCCGAGCGAACGACCCGGCTGGGAACCGTTCACGCATCAAGTCGATCCTGTTCCGGATCTCCACTGACTGAACGGTTACCGCACGTCTTGCGGGCTATAGCACCCATAACGTTCGGTGACTCTGTGCGCGCCCTAGGGTGTACGGCCTCCTTGAAGGAAGAGGGCTCGAGCACGTGGGCGGTGGCCCACGAAACCGGCGATGATGGGGTTGGTCCGGGAGCGCTCCAACCTTCAAGAGCCGTTGTCGTTCCAGGCGCCGGGGCAACGCGATGGTCAATAAGGCCCCCTCGAGCCGTAATGCGTATCGGCACTATCTGGATTCGATACCCATAGGGTGCTCGAGCGAGCACTCGATGTCTCTCGGGTCACCCAGGCTCGCGCACCCCGCACCAAAGGCTCCCCGCTTGACTCTTGATCCGCGCGTTTGTGGCACAGGGCTCGGCATCCTTCGACGCACCCCTTTCGCTGCCTCGAACCGCCGATCCACGGCACGCCGAACGCAGTCAGGCTGAACAACCTAGCTGGGAACTACATCTAAGCCGTCGCCTGCTCGAGCAGCTCCTGGCGCTCGGCGCCGGAGGCGAACAGGTAGCGGTTGACCTGGGCGAGGCTGGGGATGTCGTGCACGTCCTCGTCGAAGTACGGGACCTCGAGCACGCAGTCGTCGTCGATCCGCCCGGTGAGCAGCTTCATGTTCTCGCGGTCGCGCTCCGCGAGCATCCGGTAGTTCTGGAAGTTCTCGGCGACCTTCGCGGCCAGCTCGGCCGCGCCTGGAGTGCCGTCGAGCGAGCGCTCGAGCTCCGGAACGAGGCGGTCGAGCGCCTCGGCAGCGGTGTCCGACTCGGCCCCCTCGGCGACCTGAAGGTAGTCGGGATGCACCTTGTTCACGACCACGCCTCCGAACGGCAGGTCCGCTTCCTCGAGGCGCCGCCAGAAGAACACCGCCTCGTCGATCGGGTCGCGCTCTGGCGCGGTGACGAGCAGGAAGGTCGTGCGGCGGTCGCCGAGCAGCTGGTTCACCCGCTTCGCGCGCTCGCTGAAGCCCTCCGCCATGTTGCTGAAGCTCTGAAAGAACTCGGACAGATCCTGGAGGAGGTCGATGCCGGTGATGCGCTTGAGGGCCGAGAACAGGATGCCCCCGGAACGACCGAGCAGCTTCACGCCGAAGCGACCGGGCCGCAGGAAGAACTGCAGCGACTTGCCCTCGATGAACCGCGTCATCCGTTCGGGCGCCTCGATGAAGTCGAGCGCATGTCGCGTCGGCGGCGTGTCGAGCACCAGCAGGTCGTAGCGCGCCTCCTGGTGGAGCTCGTAGAGCTTCTCCATCGCCATGTACTCCTGCGAGCCGGCCATCGCGTTCGAGATCTCCTGGTAGATCCGGTTCTGCAGGATGCGGTCGCGCGTCTCCTCGTCCGGAGCGTGCCGCTCCACGAGCTCGTCGAAGGTCCGCTTTGCATCGAGCATCATCGCCCAGAGCTCGCCGCGCATCTCGATGCCGGCCTCCGCGAACCGCTCGGGGTCCACAAGCGTCTCCTCGTTGCCGAGCTCCGGCAGCCCGAGCGAGTTCGCGAGCCGCTTCGCGGGGTCGATCGTCAGCACCGCGACCTTCTTGCCGCGGCAGGCCATCCCCATCGCGACCGCGGCCGAGGTCGTGGTCTTTCCGACTCCGCCCGATCCGGCGCAGATGCAGATCTGCTTCCCGTCCAGCAGGTCGCCGACGTGCACCGGCTCAGAGCTCCTCTTCGATTCGGTCGGCCAGCAGCTCCACCGCGCCCATGTCGAGCTGCGGCCGGAACACGAACGGCAGCTCGACGACGTCCTTGCGCAGGCCCTTCTCGAGCCGCTCCAGCTGCTCGCGCTGAGAAGTTGCGCGCCGGTACTCGGACAGCGCCGCGCGCAGCGCCGCGCGACGCACGACCCCGACACCGGACCCGTTCGAGCCGGCTTCACGTTCCAGGCGATCGCGCAAGACCTCTGCCTCCTCGCCACTGAAGAGATCGGGGTAGACCCCGTTCATGAACACCTCGTCGAGCTTCAGGCTGAGCTCGCGCTTCAAGCTCTTTTGCAGGTCGATGGTCTCGTTGACCGGCATCTCCTCGGGCCAGGCGACCGCACAAATCGAGGTCAGCTTCGGGTCGGTGATGAACTTGTAGATCAGGTCCGCCTGACGCTTGATCGGGCCGACGCGCGCGATGTCGCCGAACGTCTTCGGGGTCTTGAGGATGCTGACGCCGTGGCCGGTCGCAGGCGCGTCGACGATCACGATGTCGTACTTCGAGCCACTCTTCACCCGCCGATCGAGCTGGGCCAGCTCCCACACCTTCCCGACCGTGACCAGCTCGCGGAGGCCCGGCGTGGCGGCGGCGAAGTAGGTGAAGATCCGGTTCTTGAACATCAGGTCGTAGACGGGCTTCACCTTGATCTGGAGCAGGAGGTACTCCTCGAGCGCGCGCTGGGGATCGATCGAGAAGGCGAACAGGTTCGGCGCGATCTCGGTCTCGTGGTAGCCGACGCCCTGGCGCTCGAAGAAACGCGACATCCGCTCCTGCTGAGCGACCTCGCAGACGATCGCGCGCTTGCCCTCACGCGATGCGGCGAGGCCGAGCGCGGCCGCCACGGTCGACTTGCCGACGCCGCCCTTGCCGGTCACGAAGATCACGCGCTTGTCGAGGATGGATGCCAAAGGGGATGGAGGGGAACGCGTCCGGAGCGTAGCGAGCAACGGTGGCGGCTCCGGAGGCCGCTACAGGGAAGGAATCGCCTCTCATGATGCGAATACCCGTGCGCAATGGGTTTACTCCAGCGATTTGCGCGTCCCGAGTACCGCTCAGGGCGCGAGCCTGAGTCTCCGCCACCGGGCGAGACCGACCAAGGGGGTGGAAGCGTGTCTCAATCCGATGCCTTCTCGCAGGAGGCTGCGGTATCAGCAGACGCTCCACCTTCGCAGCCGTCCCAGCCCCAGCCGACGCCCACGCGCGGCCCGGCACCGTCAGCTCCGCCGCAGCCGCCCCGCGCCGAACCCCAGATCCGGAAGGCCGAGGTGATCGCGTTCGCCAATCAGAAGGGCGGCGTCGCGAAGACCACGACCACTCTGAACCTCGCCGTGGCGTTCGCGGAGACGGGCCATCGGGTGCTGTGCGTGGATCTGGATCCCCAGGGCAACCTCACGATGAGCCAGGGCATCGACCCCGACGCCGTCGAGAAGTCGATGTACGACGTGCTCGTCAACGACATCTCGATCCGCGAGGTGATCCGCAAGCGCGAGATCGACATCGCCTGCTCCTCGATCGACTTGGCCGGCGCCGAGATCGCGATGAGCATGAAGATCGGCCGGGAGCGCTCGCTCGAGAAGGCGCTGCGCCCTGTGCTCGAGGACTACGACTTCGTGTGCATTGATACGCCACCGTCCCTCGGACTCTTGACGATCAATGCCCTGACGGCCGCTGCCAAGGTTATTGTGCCCGTCCAGTGCGAGTATCTGTCGATGCGCGGCCTGATCCAGCTCCAGAACACGCTTTCGATGATTCGCGAGGAGCTCAACCCGAACGTCGAGATCGAGGGCATCCTCCCGACGCTCGTGGATAGCCGCACCGTCCACGCCAAGGAGGCGATCGAGATCCTCGAGGAGAACTTCGGCGACCGCGTGTTCGCGACGCGGATCCGCAAGACGATCCGCTTCGCCGAGGCCCCCGTCAAGGGAACCTCGGTGCTGAAGTACGAACCCGACGGCGTGGCGGCAGAGTCCTACCGTGATCTTGCGAAGGAGGTCCTTGCGAATGGCAGGCGGTAAGCGAGCAAGCATGCGCGAGGGCCCGCTCTCGCAACTCTTCAAGCGCACAGACGTCGACACTCCGCCCGAAGAGGCGGCCCCGGCCCAGCCCGAGCCAAAGCCAGAGGAGCGACCGCGCGAGGAACCCGCCGCCGATCGCGGGCTGGACTATGCGCAGCCGCACATCCCCAGCCCGAAGGAGCGCCTGAGCGCCGCCTTCGCGCAGGACATCCCGCACGACGTGCTGGAGCGGCCGCGCACGGGCCCGCAGCGTGAGTACCGCCCGCGCGACGAGCCGCAGATCTCGAAGTCCGGCGTCCACAAGCCCGTCCTGCGGGTGGTCGGCGTCGGCGGCGCCGGCGTCAACGCCGTCAACCGGATGATCGAGGCCGGTGTCGAAGGCGTCGAGTTCATCGCCGTCAACACCGACCTCCAGTCGCTTCAGCAGAGCGCCGCCGACGTGACCCTCCACATCGGAGGGCAGATCACACGCGGCCTCGGCTCCGGGTCCGATCCCAAGGTCGGCCACGCGGCGGCGATCGCGGACGACGACCGCGTCAAGAGCTACCTGAAGGGCTCCGACATGGTGTTCGTCGCCGCCGGCTCCGGCGGCGGCACGGGTACGGGCGCGGCACCGGTCGTTGCGCGGATCGCGCGCGAGATCGGGGCGCTCACGGTCGGAATCGTCACGAAGCCGTTTGGGTTCGAGGGCACGCGCCGCTCGGGGCAGGCCGAGGACGGCATCAACGAGCTCGCCAAGAACGTCGACACGCTGATCGTGATTCCGAACAACCGGCTGCTGTCGGTGCTCGAGCGCGGGACTTCGATGGTGGACGCATTCCGCGTCGCCGACGACGTTCTTCGCCAGGGCGTGCAGGGCATCTCCGACCTGGTCACTCTGCCCGGCCTGATCAACCTCGACTTCGCCGACGTGCGGACGATCATGAGCGACGCCGGCCAGGCGCTGCTCGGGATCGGCATGGCGGCCGGCGAGCGCCGCGCGATTGCGGCGGCCGAGGAGGCAGTCTCCTCACCGTTGCTGGAGACCTCGGTGGAAGGCGCGCGTTCGATCCTGCTCTCGATCACGGGCGGTTCCGACCTCTCCCTGTGGGAGGTGAACGAAGCCGCGCGTGCAGTCGCGGAGGCAGCGCACCCGAGCGCCAACATCATCTTCGGCGCGATGGTCGACGAGAAGGTCGGCGACGAGTGCTGGGTCACGGTCGTGGCGACCGGCTACGGCGACCGCCCGACACGACGCGGCACGACCGCCTCGTTCAGTGAGCCGGCCGGTGAGCCGCGCGTACGGCGCCGTGAGACGGCCGACCTCGCCGGGGACTTCGAGATCCCCGAGTTCGTTCCGCAGCAGTAGCCAGCGCCTTGTAGCCCTTCCGCGTCGGCGCTAGTGTGGCGCCGAGGGGATGGGGTTGCTCGCCCGCATTGCGCTCGTGCTTGCGCTGCTCAGCATGCCGGCGACCGCGCACGCCGCGTTTCCGGGCACAAACGGGAAGATCGCCTATGCGAGGGACACGGGCTTCCTCCAGATCCATGTAATGAATCCGGACGGCTCCGAAGACGCCAATCTCGGCGATGGTGCAAACCCGCGCTGGTCTCCCGACGGAAAGAAGATCGCGTTCGGCAACGAGGGTCTCTGGGTCATGAACGCGGATGGTTCCGACAAGCACGAGATCGCCGCTTCCAACGCAAGCGGAACCCCGATCACTCCCGCCTGGTCTCCGTCGGGCGACAAGCTCGTGTTCGTGCGACAAACCTGCACTTCCATTTTCACCGACCATTGTTCCAGCCTGGTGA
>JBKOZI010000133.1:0-9404 GCA_046725795.1 Actinomycetota bacterium | reverse complement strand
GACCGGTACGTGACGAGTCGCATGCCTCGAACGCTAGCCGCTTCGCCCGGAAGCCGGTTGCTGCAAAGCCCATTGCCGACCGACGCTCCATAAAGCTTCCAGCGATGGCAACGATGGTTGGAGAGGATGGGCTGAGAGCTTACGAGCGGGCGCCGAGGCGGATGAGGGACCTCGAGGAGCGGCTCAAGCAGGCACTTGAGCGCATCTGGGATCTCGAAGACGACCTTCGCGCGCGCAAGTCACGGGTCGAGCAGGTCGAGCAGATCCCGCCGCACCGCGCCGCCGCTTAGCTTCGAAAACCGAATAAGTCGGGAGCGGTCGTGCTCGGTTTCGCCGCACAAGAAGCGCCTGAGCCGCCCCCTGGGAGATGCAGCTCAGGCAACCATCAGATACCCACCGCTTTGGGTGTCGTAACCGGTGATGAGCAAGCTGGCCGGAAGCCTGAGCCGGTCAAGCTCGGGTGGCCCTAGGCGGAATGGGACTCGTACTCGGGGGCTTCGTGGAAGAACGCGACGGCTGCCGGGTTGATCCACACTTCCCGCCCCTCGTGAGCACGCTGTTCGAGCTTCACCCAGCGACCGCTGCGAGCTTCCTGTTCGAGCTTTGTCCGCACCTGGTCTACATCTTCCGCCACATCGAGCGACAGTTCCTTGTCGAAGAACGTGATCTTTGTTGGCATGGCTACTCCGGTACCTCGAGGTCGTCCTTGTCGAGCGGAACAGCCTAGTGCGCCAGGCTCACCATCACGTGCTTGATCTCGGTGTAGTCCTCGAGGGCGTACATGGACAGGTCCTTGCCATAGCCGGACTGCTTGAAGCCGCCGTGCGGCATCTCGGACACGAGGGGAATGTGGTCGTTCACCCAAACGGTCCCGAACCGCAGTCGCCGCGCCGCGTCCATTGCGCGCCCGACGTCCCGCGTCCAGACGCTCGCGGCGAGGCCGTAGTCGACGCTGTTCGCCCACTCGATCGCCTCGTCGTCGTTCGAGAACCGCTGGACCGTTACGACCGGCCCGAAGATCTCGCGCTGGATCATCTCGTCGCCCTGCTCGAGACCCGCGACCACCGTGGGCTCGAGGAAGTAGCCGTTCCCCGCCGGCGCCTTACCGCCGGTGATCGTCTCGGCGTTGCCCGGCGCCCGGCTCAGGAAACCGGTGACGCGCTCGCGCTGGTCCTCTGAGACGAGCGGCCCCATCTCGGTGCCCGCTTCGGCCGGGTCGCCGACTTTCAGCGAGCCGGCCGCTTCCGCGATCCCGGAGACGAAGCCGTCGTGGATCTTCGGCCCTGCCAGCACGCGCGTCGCCGCCGTGCAGTCCTGTCCCGCGTTGAAGTAGCCGCCGACTTTGACGCCTTCGACGACAGCTTCGAGGTCGGCGTCGTCGAACACGATCACCGGCGCCTTGCCGCCGAGCTCGAGGTGCACGCGCTTGAGCGTGTCGGCGGCCGCGCGGGCAATCTCCTTGCCCGTCGCGACGTCGCCTGTGAGGGAGACCATCGCGACATCGGGGTGGCGGACGATTCCGGCGCCGGCGGGCTCGCCGTGCCCGAAGATCACGTTCAGCACTCCTTTGGGCAGGTGCTCGGCGCAGATCTCGGCGAGGCGTGCCGCCGTCAACGGGGTCTGCTCCGACGGCTTCAACACGACCGTGTTACCCGCCGCGAGCGACGGGCCGATCTTCCAGATCGCCATCATCAGGGGGTAGTTCCAGGGCGCGATCTGGCCGACCACGCCCACCGGCTCACGACGGATCATCGACGTGTAACCACGCATGTACTCGCCCGCGGCGAGGCCGTCGAGGCACCGCGCTGCGCCCGCGAAAAAGCGCAGGTTGTCGACCACGACCGGCATCTCTTCATCGCGCATCGACTCGATCGGCTTGCCCACATTGAGCGACTCCAGCTGCGTGAACTCATCCGCGTTCTCCTCGATCGCGTCGGCGATCCGCAGCAACGCGAGCGCACGCTCGCCGGGTGGCGTCTCGGACCACTCGCGGAAGGCCCGCTTGGCCGCCTGCACGGCCGCCTCCACGTCCCGCTCTCCCGACAGCGGCGCCGTTGCGATCTCCTCGCCGGTGGCGGGATTGAGGATCGGCTCGTCGGAGCCGTCGGCGGCGGGACGGTGCTCGCCGTCGATGAAGTTCTCGATCTTGGTCTGCGAAGCGGTGGCCATTGCTTCCTCCTCAGGGTCTAAATGGTTCTCTCATGCGGGGGCGGCGGACGTGCCGAGTACCTCCTCCACGGGCGTCAGGGGCGCTCCCAGGCTTGCCGCGACGGCGGCATTCGTGATCCGGCCGCCGGCCACGTTGACGCCCGGCCGCAGCCCGGGATCGCGGGTCACGGCAGCAGGAGCGCCGTAATCGGCAAGCGCGAGCAGGTAGGGCAGCGTCGCGTTGGTGAGCGCGTACGTCGACGTCACCGGCACTGCGCCTGGCATGTTCGTGACGCAGTAGTGGATGATCCCGTCAACTTCGTAGGTGGGGCTGCTGTGCGTGGTGGGGCGGGAGGTCTCGAAGCATCCGCCCTGGTCGATCGAGACGTCCACCAGCACAGCGGCCGGCTTCATCAGCGAGAGCTGCTCGCGCTTGATCACACGCGGTGCACGGGCGCCGTGGATCAGGACCGCGCCGATCACGAGGTCGGCTCGCGGAAGCATCTCCTCGATCGCGAGGGTCGAGGAATGGACGGTCGAGCATCGCCCGTTCAGAGCGATGTCCAGGTCGCGCAGGCGATCGATCGATGTGTCGAACACGAACACGTCCGCCTCCATCCCGATCGCGATGAACGCCGCGTTCATGCCGACGACGCCGCCCCCGATGATCATCACGGTCGCGGCCGCGACACCAGGCACCCCGCCGAGCAGGATGCCGCGCCCGCCGAGCGGCTTCTCGAGCATGAATGCGCCTGCCTGAGTCGCGATCTTGCCCGCGATCTCGCTCATCGGGGCGAGTAACGGCAGGCGCCCGTTCGCGTCCTCGACGGTCTCGTATGCGATGCAGGTGGCGCCCGAGTCGCAAAGAAGGCGCGCCAGCTCGGGGTTGGCTGCGAGGTGGAGGTAGGTGAAGAGCGTGTGCCGCGGGTGCAGGAGGCCGACCTCGGCGGGCTGCGGCTCCTTCACCTTCAGTATCAGCTCACCTTCGGCGAACACGGACTCCGCGTCCGGAACGACCTTCGCGCCCTGGGCCGCGAACGCGCTGTCGGCAATCGCGCTTCCCTCGCCAGAGCCAGATTGGATTATGACCTCGTGGTTGTGCTCGACGAGCTCGCGGACGCCGATCGGTGTAATCGCCACTCGATACTCGTCGGCCTTGATCTCGGTCGGAACTCCGACCTTCATGGCATATCACTGCGGCTCCGCCGCGACCTAAAGTCTCGAGAGTCGGCAAAGCCGCCTCTTCTCATATGACCGCGAGCTCCTCCACCTCGAACGTGGTGCCGTGAGCCTCCAGCTCCGGAAACAGGTCGTCCGGATCCACGCATTGCTCGGGCGCGCGGACGCCGGTCGCGCTGATCGTGCCTCGGGCGATCAGGCGCACGCAGGCGGCGGCCGGTGCGGCCGTCGAGACGATGCCGCCCCCGAGGCCCCAGCGCTGGGCCGGTCGAGTGACCGCTCGCACGCGCACGGCGCGCTTGCCGTCGAGCGCCTCCACGACGTGCGTGGAGAGGGTGTTCGAGGAGGGGGGGAGGGCGGTGCGCGCGGCCGCCTCGAGTTCATCCTCGGACGCGCGCGCGAGTCGCCGGAGAGTCTTCAATGTGGACTCGGGCAGCGAGAGCCGAAAGCTCGCCTTCTCGCATTTGAAGCTTCCCGGGAACGTGCGCAGCTCCGAGTGGAGCGTGTAGATCGTTTCCCCGCGACCGATGGGCTCGCCGAAATCGACCTCGCCCCCGCCGGTGAGGGGCTCGATCTCGACGGGCTCGCCGTCCTCGACCACGATCGGCTTCATGGTGATCTCGTCGACGAGCGTCTGAAGCGAATACGGAAAGGACGATCCACCCTGCGGAGGCGAGAGGTCCCGTCCTGCGGCGATCACCCGCAGCTCGCGCGGCGCCGAGGCGAGGGCACGGACGGCCTGTACCGCCATCACGTTCGTCTTGCCGGGACTCGATCCCATGCCGAGCAGCGCAAGCAGGCCGGCTCGCTCGAACTCGCTGGCAAGCTGGAGCTGCTTGTCGGTCTGCCAGTAGAGCCCGCCGAGGTCGATGTAGTGACAGCCCCCCCAGAGGCACGCACGCATCGCGTCCAGATTGATGCGGTAGCTGGCGGCATTGACGAGCACGTCGTACTTTTCCAGGGGGTCGCCCAGCCCGGCGCGCGCATCGACTGCGCGAGCCTTCGCCTTTCCGAGGCCGTGCCGGTCGGCAACCGCCTGCGCGCGTTCGACTTCCAGATCCATGAGGCCGAGCGCGGCAACCTCCTCTGACTCGGCGAGGTCGCGCACCAACGCGGGAGCGATCGTTCCGCCCGCGCCGAGCACCGCGACCGTGACCTCCCGAGTCAAGCGATCAATTCCCTCGCCTTCAGCGCGAGCCAGAACTCGATCCGGTCGCGGGCGGAAGAGAGATCGCGTCCGGTCAGCTGCTCGACGCGCCGGATCCGGTAACGAAGCGTGTGCCGGTGACAGAACAGCTCACGCGCTGCCTTCTCCCACTGACCGTTCTGCTCGAGGAACGCCTCCAGCGACTTGAGCAGCTCGCCGCCGTACTCGCCCTCGCCCTCCTCGATCGGACCCAGGACGCTTTGGCAGTAGAGACGCAGCGCCTCGTCTTCCTGAACCGAGAGCAGGAGCTGGAAGGCGCCCAGGTCGCGCCACGACGCGACCTCGGGCGTCCGGCCGTTCGCGAACGAGACGACCTCGAGCGCGTATCGAGCCTCGTGGAACGCTGCCCGAAGTGCCGTGGTTGGGCCGACCCGGCTCGCGGCGACGCGCACATCGCGGTGTTCCTGCTCGAGCGCCGCGCGAATGCGGGCGGCCAATGCCAGCTGGTCACCCACGCCTCCGTCGACGACGGCACACAGCAGTCCCTCGCGGGATGCGACAAGTGCGCCGACGCCGGCTTCGGACAGCAATCGCTCGAGCAAGACCTCTGCACCCTCGGGCCCGTCCATCTTGAACACGAGCACCGCGGCCTCACTCTCGACGCCGAACGGCCGAAGCCTCGCCTCCAGATCGCGGTCTCGAAGCTCTCCCTGGATGGCGTCGGCGAGGATGTCGCCGGCGAGCCTGCGTTCGGTATCGCGCATGACCCGCCGGCGCATCAACTCGAGCGCCACCACCGTTACCCCCTGCTGCAAGATCAATCGCTCGAACTCGCCGAGCGGGCCGCCGTCGCGCACGCCGATCAGCCAAACTCGCGGTCCGCCACGCACGTCGGGCGCGACGGGTAACACGAGCCCCCGTCCGGCCACCGATGGGTCCGTCGGTTCGAACGAAGCCGCCTGACCCGAGGCGTTTCGACTGAAGACCTCATCCCGAATCGCGTCCAGTGCAGGCGCCGGGATCGGGCGGCGGAAGTTCGCCACCGCTGCCACCTCGCCGCGCCCGTCCAACATCAGCATGCTGCCGCCGATCGCGGCCGAGAGAGCGCGTATGAGCTCATCGAGGCCACGCTCGTCGAGCACGAGCTGTTCCAGCCGGCGCTGCACCGCGATCCCGCGCTGGAGCAACGCGTACTGCTCGTTGACGAGGCGCGTGAAGGCCTGCTCGGTGATCGCGATGAACGGCATCTCGAACGGAACCTCGAACAGCGGGAAGTCAAGCCGCTGTGCCTCCTCGACAATCAGCTGCGGGACGTGCTCGTGGGCGAGCCCCGTGCCGAACCCAAGACCGCCGATGCTGTGCCGCACGAGGCGCTCGACGTACTGGCGCTGCTCGTCCTCGTCGGTGAGCTGGATTCCCGTCGTCAGCAGGAGCTCGCCACCGGACAGCCAGGGCGTGGGGTCGGCCAGCTCGCTGATGTGGACCCAACGGATCGGCGCGTCCGCGGCCCCTCGGCCCGCGAGGAGGTCGAGACCGATTTCGTCGATCAGTGCCTTAACTGTCAGCAACGCGTGTGTCCAGATCCTGGGTCAATGGGGTTGAGATCCGGTCCCATGCCTGGCTGAGCGTCGACCGAAGAATCGCCTCGATCTCGTCGAACTGCTCGGTGTCGGCGATCAGCGGCGGGGCAAGCTGCACGACCGGGTCGCCGCGGTCGTCGGCGCGGCAGATCAGCCCTTCGCGGTAGAGCGCGCCGGACAGGAATCCGCGCAGGAGGTCCTCACCCTCTTGGGCTGTGAACGACTCCTTCGTCTCACGATCCTTGACGAGCTCGATCGCGTGGAAGTAACCGGCACCTCGAACGTCGCCGACGATCGGGATGTCGCGGAGACCCTCGAGCCGGGACCGGAACTCGCCCTCCTTGGCACGAACGTGACCGCAGAGGTCCTCACGCTCGATGATGTCGAGGTTTGCGAGCGCGGTCGCGGCGGCGATCGGATGTCCCCCGAAGGTAAAGCCGTGCGCGAACATCACCTTGCCCTCCATGAAAGGTTCGGCAATGCGATCGGCGACGATCACTGCGCCCATCGGGGCGTAAGCGGACGTGAGGCCCTTTGCAGTCGTGATCAGATCGGGCCGGTAGTCGTAGCGCTCGCAGCCGAACCAGTGGCCCAGCCGGCCCCAGGAACAGATCACCTCGTCCGAGATCAGGAGCAGGCCGTGCCGGTCGCAGATCTCGCGCACGCGCTGGAAGTAGCCGTTCTGCGGCACGAAACAGCCGCCCGCGTTCTGGACCGGCTCGAGGATCACGGCGGCGACCGTCTCGGGCCCCTCGAACTCGATGCGCTCCTCGATCGCGTCTGCCGCCCAGAGGGGATCGCGGTCCGCCGGCCACCGGTAGCTGTTCGTGTTGGGCACGTGGCAGCCGCCCGGCGTGAGCGGCTCGAAGGGCGCGCGGAGCCCGGTCAACCCGGTCGCCGCGAGCGCCCCGAGCGACGTGCCGTGGTACGCGAGCTCACGCGCGATCAGCTTTATCCGCTGACCGTCGCCGCGAACACGGTGGTAGTTGCGCGCCAGTTTCCACGCCGATTCGACCGCCTCCGAGCCGCCCGAGGTGAAGAAGACGCGGTTGAGGTCGTGCGGGGCGAGCTCCGCAATTCGCGCTGCGAGCTCGATCGCGCGCGGGTGCGCGTAGCTCCAGTTGGTGTAGAAGCCGAGCTCCTTCGCCTGCGCGGCGGCCGCTTCGCCGAGCTCCGCGCGGCCGTGCCCCGCATTCACGCAAAACAGTGCCGACAACCCGTCCAGATAGCGCTTGCCGTGCTCGTCCCACACGTAGCAACCGTCACCTCGCACGAGCACCGGAACCTCGTGCTCGGCGTAGGAACCCATGCGGGTGAAATGCATCCAGAGGTGCCGCTTGGCCTGCTCCTGCCAGGCGCTCTCGGCCGCCGTGGGGCCCTTGGGTGTTGACTCCTCGACGCCGGCTTTGCCAGCCATACGCCTCCTCTCACGCCGCGCTGGACCTGGTGCCAGAAACACACTAGCCTGCGCGGCTAACGATATAACCGTACCGGAGTATCGACAAGGCTAAACCGGTTAGCCTTTCCGGGGTAGAAGTGGTGAGAGGAGGCGTAAGACGAGCTTGACCGCCACAGGCGATGTGGCCGGGGCGGCCGCCGATGTTCGCCCCAGCGTCGAGCTTCAGCACGTCACGAAGCGGTTCGGCGACCTCGCCGCGGTGCGCGAGCTCGACCTGTCGTTTCGCCGCGGCGAGTTTTTTACCCTGCTGGGCCCGAGCGGATGCGGCAAGACGACCACCCTTCGGATGGTCGCCGGGTTCGAGCGTCCGAGCGAGGGACGCATCCTGATCGACGGAGTCGACGTGGCCGACCTCCCGCCGTTCCGGCGCCCGACCAACACCGTCTTTCAGAGCTATGCCCTGTTTCCACACCTGAGCGTCGAGGACAACGTGGCCTTCGGCCTTCGGCGCAAGCGGGTGCCGAAGGACGAGGTGCGCCGCCGTGTCGCCGCCGAGCTCGAGCGTGTCGGGCTCGCGCGCGAGGCCAATCGCAAGCCGCGCCAGCTCTCGGGCGGACAGCAGCAGCGTGTCGCGCTTGCGCGCGCTCTGATCAATCTCCCGACCGTGCTGCTGCTCGACGAGCCGCTCGGAGCGCTCGACCTGAAGCTCCGCAAGGGTCTCCAGATCGAGCTCAAGCGCATCCAGCGTGAGGTCGGCATCACGTTCATCTACGTGACGCACGACCAGGAGGAAGCGCTCACGATGTCAGACCGGATCGCGGTCATGAACCACGGCGTGATCGAGCAGCTCGACACGCCGGAAGCGCTCTACGAGCGCCCCCGCACGACATTCGTGGCCGGCTTCATCGGGGTCTCGAACCTGATGCCGGCACAGGTCACCTCGGCCAACGGAAGCGTCGGCGAGCTCAGACTCGACAGCGGCGTGCAGATCCGTGCAGAAGGAGTCGACGAGCTCGCCGTGGGCGAGCGCTGCTACGCCGTCGTGCGCCCGGAAAAGCTTCGGATCCAACGGGCCGACGAGCCATCTGTCGGCGACCGCCCGAGCGTGGAGGGCCTCGTCGAGAGCTCGCTTTACCTGGGGACGGCGACGCAATTCGTCGTTCGGCTGCCGGACGGCGTGGCGATCACGGTGCTGGTGCCGAACGCCGACGCAGTGGAACGGCAGCGGCTGCCGGGTGCCGGCGTTCGCGTCCGCTTGACCTGGGCGAGCGAGCACACGCACGTGGTACGGGAGGCGGAGGGACCGGCGCCAAGCGCAGGCGACATCAACGAGGATTATTCAGCCGCAGGAGCGCCATCGAAACAACCCGCGATCACAGAGGAGAGAGCGCAGTGACAGACCTGGACATGGAGGGCTTCATCGCCGAGCTGCAAAAGCACGACCTGACCCGCAGACGGCTGCTTCGGCAGGCCGGCGCGGGTGCGCTCGGCCTGAGCTTCGCCGGCTTCCTGGCGGCCTGTGGCGGTGACGGCGGGATCGAAGGAGGGCAGGGCAAAGAGGACACGACGCCGATCTCGAAGGGGCAGATCTCGAAGACGCTGGTGTTCTCGAACTGGCCGCTCTACATCGACGTCGACGGCAAGCGCCACCCGACCCTGGACAGGTTCGAGAAGAAGTACGGCACCCGGGTCAAGTACATCGAGGAGATCAACGACAACGTCGAGTTTTTCGGGAAGGTTCGGCAGCAGTACGCTCGGGGCGACTCGGGCGGGCGCGACCTACACGTCGTGACGGACTGGCTCGCCGCGCGGATGAAGCGGCTCGGCTACGTCCAGAAGCTGGACAAGTCCGCGATGCCGAACGTCGTGAAGAACATCGACCCGGCGGTCGCCTCGCCGGACTTCGACCCGAAGCGCGAGTGGTCCGTGCCGTGGCAGACGGGTCAGGTAC
>JBKOZI010000132.1:0-11849 GCA_046725795.1 Actinomycetota bacterium | reverse complement strand
GCCGACAGCCCGGCCTCCCTCGTCCTGTTCGCGTTCGCCGCCTTCACGGTGACTGCTGTCGGGGGCGAGTTCTGGCGCGGCGTGCGCACGCGCCGGATCGAGAGCTCCGAGGGAGCCGGAACGGCGCTGGTGGCGATCGTCCGCCGCAACCGCCGGCGCTATGGCGGATACGTCGTCCACCTCGGCATCGCCGTGGTGCTGCTGGGAGTCGCCGCATCGTCGGCATTCAGCGACCAGGTCGACGTGCGGCTCGCGCCGGGGCAGACGGCCAAGGTCGGCGACTACCAGGTTCGCTACGTTCGACCGACCTCCGACTTCTCGAACGAGAAGCTCGACTTCGGCGCCGTGCTCGAGGTCCGCAAGGATGGCAGGCGTGTCTCGACGTTGCATCCGTCGCGGAGCTACTTCCCCTCGCAGGATCAGGCGATGGGGCCGATCGGGCGATTCTTCGGAGGCGAGTCGACGAGCGAGGTGGGATTGAAGGCGGGCCTGCGTCGTGACGTCTGGACCGCGATGCAACCGGACCTGCGCTCCCTCAAGCCGGGCATCCGGGCCGGCAACCGCAGGCTCGCCGATGCCGGGCCCGAGGCCCAGGCATTCGCGATCGCGTTCTTGACCGGGACCTACGTGCGAAATGCGCCTTCCGCGACGTTCCGGCTGATCGTCGATCCGATGGTGACCTGGATCTGGCTCGGCGGCCTGCTCGCCCTGGGCGGCGCGCTGGTGGCACTGTGGCCGTCCGCGTTTGCCGGCCGGAGGCGGATCACCAGCCTCTACGCAGCTCGGCTCGGGCGCGAGCTGTCGCGAGCCTAGTAGGGCGCCCTGGACGCCGGCTTCTTGCTGCTGCTGTTCCTGATCATCCTCGCGGTCGGTCTTGCCGTGCTGGCGCCGCTGCGCAACCCGCGATCCGATCGGGAAGATGGGACCCGCGCCAACCGTCTCACGGATCTGGAGCTCCGCAAGCAGGCCAAGTACGCGGAGATCCGCGACGCCGAGACCGACTTCCATGCGGGCAAGCTTTCGCCCGAGGACTACCGGGAGCTCGACCGGGCGCTGCGAGCGGAGGCGATCCGGATTCTCGAGCAGATCGACAGGGTGAACGAGGAGTCGTCCCGGGGCGACGACCGCCCCAGCTAGAATCCTCGACCCGTGTACACGTTTTTCGCAGTCCTACAGGTCATCATCTCGGTCGTCCTGATCTTCCTCGTGCTGCTGCACTCGGGCAAGGACACGGGTCTCTCCGGCGCGTTCGGCATCGGCGGCGCGGGGGCTGGGCCGTTCGGCGGCGGCTCGCTCGTCGAGCGCAACCTGAACCGGTGGACGATCGCGTTCGGGCTCGCGCTCGTGGCCAACACGATCATCCTGCTGAAGATCTAGGCCGTCTTCGCGTCCCAGCGGCGGCCCTGTCTTTCTCAGGCCACCGAGGGCGATGCCGGCGGCGACGGCCACGAACTGCATCGCCGCCGCGACGAGCAGCGCGCCGCGCGGCTCCAGCGCGATCACAACTGGCCCGGCGAGCGCCGCGCCCAGTGAGAATGCGCCCACCTTGAGGCTCGCCGCGGTCGTGAAGATCTGGCCGAGCAGGTCCGGCGGTGTCCACTGCTGCCGGGCGCCGAAGGTGGCGGCCAGGTTGGGCCCGTCGACGACACCGGCCAGCGCGATCAGCAGGAGCGCGACGGGCACCGATGTCGCCAGCGGCCAGAGCAGCATCAGGCACCCGAGCCCCCCGATCGCCGCCACCACGACCCGCTGCGGCGCCCAGCGCGTGTGGACACGCAGGAGCGTCATCGCGCCGATCGCCGAGCCGAATGCGAACGCGGCCCAGAGGTAGCCCGAGACACTCCGGTCGGCGCCGAGGTCGTCGACCGCGAAGAAAGGGAACGCGACCGTGAGCAGCCCGATGCCGCCGAGGTTGAGCGCCCCCGCGGCGGTCACCGCCCGCAGCGGCGGGGTGGCCGCCACGTGGCGGAGACCCGCGCGCGCGATCTCGAGCAGCGAGCGCCCCGCGTGCCGGGCGGCCGAGGCGTCCATCGAGGGGATCCGGGCGATCAGGGCGATCGCGCCGAGCGTGAGCGCGGCCTCGACCAGGAGCGACGTGGATGGACCCGCGAGCGCCGAGATCGTGCCGGCAAGCGCAGGGCCGCCGATCACGGCGAAGTTGAAGCTCGTCGCCTCGAGCGCGTTGGCCTGAGCGAGCAGCTCGTCCGGCACGATCACCGGGATCAGGCTCGTGAAGCCCCCGAACGACAAGGGCCAGGTCGCGCCCGCAACGAGCGCGACGAGCGGCACGGTCCAGTTCGGCGAGTTTCCGGCAAGCGCGACGATCGCGACGAGCGTCGATGCAGCCAGCACCTGGTCGAGCATCATCACGCGCCGCCGCCGACCCGTCCGGTCGAGCCACGCGCCGAGCAGCGGCCCGGACACCACGCTCGGCAGCGTTACGGCGGCGACCGTCGCCCCCGCAAGGCCGGCACTGCCAGTGCGTTCGAGCACGAGCAGCACCACGCCGACCGAGAACATGTCGTCGGCGAGGCGCGTGATCGTGGCGGTAGCCCAGAAGAGCGGATAGCCGGGATGGCGGCGCAGCCGCCCGAGCATGACGGTCGACATAGACGGCTGATCGTCTCATACGACCCCTGGCCGGCTCTGTGTAGAAGGTCCGGCGCGTCGCCACTACTACAGGGGTCAGGCTTAGCCGTTCGATTCACATGAGGGCGTCATGCCGGTCCCAGGATGCACGGAGAGGTCAAGTAATCGCCATTGGCGCAAACCCGTAACGGTCCAAAGTGCATTGGGGGGCCTATGGCGCCGTCAACTGCACAACGGTCGATTGGAGCGCAATCAGTGGCGCTTTCGCGGTGTCATTCCGCCCGAGTCATGCACGAAGTGATCAAACGCCTCAACCTGACTCCCTGTCAGTGCCGGTTTAGCGCGACCGACAGCCTCGCGGCCGGTGGAATCAACCATCTAGCGACCGTCGAGCGCCGCCAGTGATTGCTCGAGGGCCGGCAGGTACTCCTGGATCACGTGATCGGGCCGCCCGTAGAGCTCGTTTCTCTCTCGCAGGCCCATGAGCCTCAGCTTGGGCCGCAGCTTGCCGCCGCCGGCCTGCGGGCGGTCGAATTTCCCGAGCGCTTCCTCCTCGGACTTCGAGAAGTAGTGGTTGATCCGGAGCACGTCGAAAGTGAGCTCGTCTCTTGTCCAGGAGTCGAGCGGCTGGTGGTGCTCGTCCACCGGCGGCGCCCCCTCCGCATACTCGAACCAGTGCTCGTTGACGCGGCGCGCGACTCGCGCAGGGTCGACGATCGACTTCACCGCCCGGTTCGGCTCGGGGAGGTGCAGGCGCGAGGAGAAGTTCGCGAGGATCAGCCCCTCCGGGCGGGTCTGGTGCCCGGAGGTCCCCATCCAGGCCCTGCTCACGCAGACGCCGGGGTGTTGCTCGTAGGCGCGCAGGACCTCGGGCAGCGGTCGCCCGGCTGGCGAGAACAGGAACTCGTCCACGTCGAGGAATGCCATCCACCGGACCTCGTCGCCGTGGGCGGCGAGGGCGTGGTCGTAGGCTGACCCCTGGCCGGGGAACACCGGCCAGTCGTGCACGGTCACCGAGCCGTCCTCGATGAACGGCGCCAGCGCCTCCAGGTGCTCATCGTCGGAGGCGTTGTCGTACAAGAAGAAGCGTTCCACTCCGACCAGGCGGTGGAACGCGACCCACTCGCGCAGATTGGGGGCCTCCCACCTGTAGATGGCAGCGATGCCGAGGTAGCGCATAGACCATGGATTATCGTGTTGCTCCCAAGGGCCGCGTCGAAGGGGGTTGCATGGACTTCAAGCCGAACGCCAGAACCGAGGAGCTCCAGGAGCAGCTGCTCGAGTTCATGGACGAGCACGTCTATCCGAACGAGGAGATCTACTGGGCGCAGGTCCAGGAATCCGGCGATCCGTTCTTCCACCCGCCGGTGATGGAGGAGATGAAGGAGGAGGCGCGCAAGCGCGGCCTCTGGAACCTGTTCCTGCCGAACGAGCGCTTCGGCGCCGGCCTCAACAACCTCGAGTATGCGCCGCTTGCCGAGATCACCGGCCGCAGCCCGATCGCCCCAGAGGCGCTCAACTGCGCGGCCCCGGACACGGGCAACATGGAGATCCTCGCCGAGTTCGGCACCCCCGAACAGCAACGGGACTGGCTCGAGCCGCTGCTCGAGGGAGAGATCCGGTCCTGCTTCGCGATGACCGAGCCGGAGGTCGCCAGCTCCGATGCCACCAACATGCAGGCGCGGATCGAGCGGGACGGCGACGACTACGTAATCAACGCGCGCAAGTGGTGGACGAGCGGCGCCGCCAGCGAGCGCTGCAAGATCTCGATCCTGATGGGCGTGACGGACCCGGACGCGGACCCCTACCGCCAGCACAGCATGATCCTTGTGCCGATGGACACGCCCGGCGTGAACATCGTCAGGACGCTCTCCGTCTTCGGCTACGACAAGGGCCACGGTGGGCACTGCGAGGTGCTCTTCGAGGACGTGCGGGTGCCGGCCACAAACATGCTCGGCAGCGAGGGTGCCGGCTTCGCGATCGCCCAGGCCCGGCTCGGACCAGGCCGCATCCACCACTGCATGCGGGCGATCGGGATGGCCGAGCGTGCGTTCGACCTCATGTGCGAGCGCTCGTGGCAGCGCTCGCCGTTCGGCAAGCCGCTCGCGCGTCAGGGAGTGGTGCAGAACTGGATCGCGGAGTCGCGCATCGAGATCGAGCAGGCACGGCTCTTGACCCTGAAGACGGCGTGGCTCATGGACACGGCCGGCAACAAGGGGGCGCGGATCGAGGTCTCCGCGATCAAGGTCGCGGCCCCCGAAGTGGCGCTGCGCGTGATCGACCGCGCGATCCAGTTGCACGGCGGCGGCGGCGTCAGCGACGACTTCCCGCTCGCCGCGATGTACGCCGGTGCGCGCACGCTGCGCATCGCCGACGGGCCCGATGAGGTCCACAAGATGTCGATCGCGCGTCGCGAGCTTCACCGCTACCAGCCGCAGGAAGAGCCCGTCCCGGGCTAGTGGCCTAGGCCGGGAATTGAAGGCGCTCGTCACCGGCGCCGCGCGTGGGATCGGCGCCGCGATCGCCGATGCCCTGCGTGAGCGCGGCATGCATGTCGTCACGATCGACCTCCGGGAGGGCGGCGACCACCGCCTGGACGTGGCCCGGGATCCCTTTCCCGACCTCGGAGACGTAGACGTGTGCGTTCCCAACGCGGCCATCACGAACACGATCGCGCCGGCGCACCGGATGACGCCGGAGCAGTGGCAGCGCGACCTCGACGTCAACCTGACGGGCGCATTCAGGACGGTGCAGGCTTGCCTTGGCGGAATGCGCGAACGCCGGTACGGACGCATCGTCGTGATCTCCAGCGGGGCGGCGCAGTCGGGCCTCCCGGGCCAGGTGGCCTACAGCTCCTCGAAGGCGGGGTTGATCGGGATGGTGAAGACGATCGCCGCGGAGAACGTCGCCCGCGGCATCACCGCCAACGCGGTGCTGCCGGGGTTCGTCGAGACCGAGCAGGTCAGCGCGATGCCGGTGGAGGTGCTGGAGCGAGTCCGCCAAACGCTTCCGTCGGGGCGGATGGCGAGCCCCGCCGAAGTCGCCGCGCTGGTCGCCTACCTGGCCGCGCCGGAGGCGGGCTACGTGACGGGACAGGCGATCGGGATCGACGGCGGGATGGCGCTCAACACGCGGTCGATCACGTGAGCTCGCGATACCGGTCTTTGTGCCGCGCCGGGATGTCAGCCGGGTCCTTGTACCAGTACCACACGCACGGATCGCGGTCGAAGTCCTCCGGCGGGTCGCTCGGATAGACCGGGTAGCCGATCCAGCGGATCGGCAGGATCTCGTTCATGAACGAGCAGTGGGTGCAGTAGAGGGGAAACCCCTCGCGCCCGTAGCTCCAGTCGTGCCCCTCGTCGGTCACGCCGTAGCCGTCCGGCCCGTACCGCCTCATTCGCACGAGCCGCTGCCCCGAGCCGCAGGGATTCATCGCGAACGTGAACTTCTCGTCGTCCTCGGCGATCGTGAACGCGCCCGGCTCCGGCCCGGTCCCGCTGCCGGAGTGTGCGCGCCAGTTCGCCGCCAGCGCCCTCACCATCTCCCGGCGGTCCTGCCGCGCGATCGCACGCACGTGGCCCTGCCAGCCCCGCTCGAGGCTCCACTGCCAGGCATCCTCGACCCCCTGGTCGCCGAGCCGCTCCTTTACGTAGCTGATCAGGCCCGCTACGCCCTCGACCATGATGTCGTGAAGCAGGCGCCACTCATGCTTCATCTCCTCGCACAGGGCTCGCGCGGCGTCCACGTCTCCGCGGTCGAGCGCCTCGATCGCGCGATCCATCGTCGGCCGGGACAGCTCCGCCAACTCCTCCTCCGAGAACCACCGCTCGCTCACTTCTCGCCTCCCTCCGGATCCGTTACATGCCGCGAGCTTAACCAGGGGCGGCTGCAAAACTCTGTCGATGGAACTCTCCCTCGCGGCGATGTCGACCGACACCGACCTGGTCGTGCTCGGCGTGCTGCTGGCGGTCGCTGCGATCTTCGTGGTCGCCGCCCTCAGCGACATCCCGTACCCGATCCTGTTCGTGCTCGGCGGGCTCACGCTCGGCTTCGTCCCGGGGGCCCCCAACGTCGTGCTCGAGCCGGACCTCGTGCTGGTGATAGTGCTGCCGCCACTGCTCTACTCGGCTGCCTTCTTCTCCTCGCTGCGCGACCTGCGGGCAAACGTGAGGTCGATCTCGCTCCTCTCGATCGGGGTCGTGCTCGCGACCACGTTCGGAGTCGCAGCGATCGCACATGCCCTGATCGACGACCTCTCGTGGCAGGCGGCAGTGGTGCTTGGCGCGATCGTGTCACCTACAGACCCGATCGCGGCGACGTCGATCGCGCAACGGTTCAACGTGCCTCGGCGCGTTTTCACCATTGTGGAGGGGGAGAGCATGGTCAACGATGCGACCGCGCTGATCGTCTACCGCTTTGCGGTCGCTGCAGTCGTCTCGGGCACGTTCTCGTTGAGCGATGCCGCCCTGGAATTCGTCGGCGACGCGGCCGGCGGGATTGCTGTCGGTCTCGCGATCGGATGGCTGGTCGCGCAGGTTCGCCGGCGCCTCGATGACGCGCCGGTCGAGATCGCGCTCTCACTACTGACCGCCTACTTCGCCTACCTCCCCGCGGAGGCGCTGGGCGTGTCCGGTGTGCTGGCCGCGGTGACCGTCGGGATCTACCTCGGTTGGCGCGCTCCCGAGCTGGTCACATCGCCGGCCACGCGACTTCAGTCACAGGCGGTCTGGGAGATCCTCGTCTTCGTCGTGAACGCCTTCCTGTTCGCGCTTCTCGGACTCCAGTTCCAGGAGCTCGTGAGCCGGCTGGACGGCTACTCCGCGGCCACGCTGGTCGGATACGGAGCCCTGGTCGGCGGGGCCGTGATCCTGATCCGGATGGCATCCGCGTTTCCGCTCGCATACGTGCCGCGATTTCTTTTCCGGAGAATTCGGGAGCGAGACCCTTACCCGCCCTGGCAATACCCGGTGCTGGTGTCCTGGATGGGCATGCGGGGCGCCGTGTCGCTCGCGGCCGCGCTCGCGCTGCCACTCGAAACCGACGCCGGGAGCGCCTTTCCCTCCCGCGATTTGATCATCTTCCTGACCTTCTGCGTGATCCTCGTGACGCTTGTGTTCCAGGGGCTCACGCTTCCGGCTTTGATCCGCGCGCTCCGCGTCAAGGGCGACGACGAGGCGGAACGCGAAGAGCTCAAGGCTCGCAAGCACGCCGCCAAAGCGGCGATCGCGCGCATCGATGATCTCGCCGCCGAGGACTGGGTGCGGGAGGACACCGCCGACCGCATGCGCGCCCTCTACGACTACCGCCTCCGTCGCTTCGCTGCGCGCTACGACGACGGCGACGACGGCGCGCTCGAGGAGCAATCGATGGGGTACCAGCGCCTTCGGCGCGAGGCGCTCGACGCGGAACGCGCCGCCGTCTACGACCTGCGGAACCGCGGCTTCATAAACGACGCGGTGATGAACCGCGTGGTCCGCGATCTCGACCTCGAAGACACCCGTCTCGAGATTTGAGAGCCCCTAACGAAATGCCCGGCGTGCCTGAGGCGGCGAAAATCAAGTCGGCCAAGGACGCAGGGAGGCCGCATACCGTGTGGTATGCGGCCGACCGAGGACGCCGGCCGGCGCCGATTTGCAGCCGCCGTCAGGTATGGCGGGTGTTTTGTTAGGGGCTCTAAGCGCCCGCTTGACGGGCCGCGCCGCGAGGAGTAGAACGGGCAAGGTCAATCAAAAGGAGGCCCTGATGGCGAGAAAGATGGCTGACTGCCGCCGGTTTCCGAGCGAGTCGAACTGCAGCATGACTCTGATCGGCGAGGAGGACGAGGTCATCCGGACGGCCGCCGAGCACGCGGTTTCGGTGCACGGACACGAGGACACGCCGGAGCTTCGCGACCAGATCCGCGACATGCTCGAGCCGGAAGAGGCCTACAGCCCGGGCACACGCGCGCAGGAGCCGATGCCGGGCTAGGCTCTCGGGACTCGGTCGGCAGGGACAGCGCCGCCCACGAGGGCGGCGCGTCCGCTTGCGGGACGATTTCGCGCAGGGCTATCATCACCGTTCCGATGGCTGAGATCTGCGGTCACCTCGACCAGATCAACGAGGTCACACCGAGCAGCACGAAGGGCTGCTCGCAGTGCCTTGCGAGCGGCAGCCGGTGGATGCACCTGCGGCTCTGCCTCACCTGCGGCGAAGTCGGTTGCTGCGACTCGTCGCCGAACCGTCACGCCAGCAAGCACGCGGCTGAGCACGGCCATCCGGTCGTGCTGTCGTTCGAGCCGGGCGAGGACTGGTCCTGGTGCTACGTGGACAATGTCGCGTTCGAAGTCGACGGTCTGCCGGTATCCGTTACACAACATGACTAGCGGCGTCCGTTAGGACGACGCTCCAGCATGCGAGCGGCGAAGCCGCTTGGATATTCCGACTAGCGGCGTCCGTTAGGACGACGCTCCAGCATGCGAGCGGCGAAGCCGCTTGGATATTCCGACTAGCGGCGTCCGTTAGGACGACGCTCACACGCATTCGCTAACCGAAGAAGGCCTGCTGGAGCAGGAACACGTTGAGGGAGATGATCAGCGCCGCGATCATGGATGCCAGGGCTGTGAGCCACCGGGGATTCGCAAGCCCGCCCATCACCTCCGGCTTGCGGGCGATCAGTAGCAGCGGCACGAGCGCGAACGGGATGCCGAATGACAGCACCACCTGGCTGAACACGAGTGCGTCGGTGGCGTTCACGCCGATGCCCACGACCACGAGCGCGGGGATGAGGGTGATTGCGCGACGCAGGAAGATCGGGATCCGCCGCCGGATGAAGCCCTGCATCACGACCTGACCGGACATCGTGCCGACCGACGACGATGCGAAGCCCGACATCAGCAAACCTACGCCGAACACGGTCGCGGCATTGTGCGAGAGCAGCGTCTGCAGCCCCTCGTAGGCGCGGTCGATCTCGTCGATGTCGGTGAGGCCGCTGTTGTGGAAGAGCGCGGCGGCCATCAACATCATCGACAGGTTCACGAGGCCGGCGAGGCTCATCGCGAGCACGACGTCGACCTTCTCGAAGCGCAGGATCTTCCCCTTCTCCTCGTCGTTACGGCCGATGACGCGCCGTTGGGTCAGCGCGGAGTGGAGGTAGACGACGTGCGGCATCACGGTCGCGCCGAGGATGCCAGTCGCGAGCAGGACGCTCTCTGTTCCGGAGAAGCCCGGCACGAACAGATGCTTGGAGATCTCCGAGCCGGACGGCTCGGTCTTGAAGACCTCGAAGGCGAAGGCCGCGACGACGACGCCGACCATGCCGGCGATCACGGCCTCCAGCCGCCGGAAGCCGCGCTCCTGCAGCGCGAGAATCCCGAACGCGCCCGCCCCGGCGATCAGCGCGGCGGGAAAGAGGGGGATGCCGAAGAGCAGGTTGAGGCCGAGCGCGGCTCCCATCACCTCGGCCAGGTCCGTCGCCATCGCGATCGCCTCGGCCTGCAGCCAGAGCCCGATCGACGTCCGGCGGGAGAAGTTCTCCCGGCAGAGCTCGGGCAGGTTCTTGCCCGTCGCGATCCCGAGCTTCGCCGACTGCGTCTGGATCAGCATCGCCATCAGGTTGGCGGCGAGCACGACCCAGAGCAGCAGGTAGCCGAACTTCGCGCCGCCCGCGATGTTGGTGGCGAAGTTGCCCGGGTCGATGTACGCGACCGCTGCGATGAATGCAGGACCCAGAAACGGCCACAGCCGGGCCAGCCCGCGGCTCTCGCCGCGAAGCGCGCGGGTCGCCGCCTCCGCGACCGCTGCCTCGCCGGGGAGCACGGACTCGACGTCGACCTCGTGCCGTGCGGGCGCCTCGGTGGGCCCGGCCGGAGGATGTTCGACCGTTACCGAGTCCAGTTCTGGTTTGTGCCCGGGCGTCACGGGTTCGAGAAGTTTAGTCCCATCACAATTAGAAATCTGTGGGATAGAAAAGGGCTCAGAAAATTTCTATGCCGGGCCTTGTTTTCGCACGATCGTTCGTGTTAATATGGCGGCCGCCGTGAAGGTCAGCGATCCCCAGAAGATCAACGTCCGCATCGATGGGCGCCGAGCGCGAGGCGACCGGACTCGTCGGGCGATCCTGGATGAAGCGGTTCAGATCGCTTCGGCAGAAGGACTAGAGGGTCTCTCCATCGGGCGTCTCGCCGAGGCGCTCGATGTCAGCAAGAGCGGGCTCTTCGCTCATTTCGGCTCGAAGCTCGACCTTCAGGTCGAGACCGTGAGGGCGGCTCGCGATCTCTTCATCGACGAGGTCATGGGCGCCGCCAGCGGCGACGGTGGCATCGAGGGGATCCTGTCCCTCACGGACGCCTGGCTCGACTACATGGAGCGCGAGGTGTTCAGGGGAGGCTGCTTCCTGGTCGCGGCCTCGATCGAGTTCGACAGCCGGCCGGGGCCGGTGCGAGACGAGATCGCCGGGCTCGTGAGCGAATGGCTGATGGCGCTCGAGGCAGCGATCGGCGACGCTCAGGATGCCGGCCACGTCGCGCCGGACATCGATCCCCAGCAACTCGCGTTCGAGCTTCACGCTCTTTGCATGGGGGCTAACTGGGCGTACCAGCTCTACAGAGACAGCGCGGCGTTCGACCGTGCCAGGTCCGCGATCCGCCGGAGGCTTTCCGGGCCGTCTCCCCTCGAGATCGAGGTCGACGAGGGCGCAGCTCGCCGCACCCTCCGCGACCAGATCGCGAAACTCGAGCGCGAGCTTGCGACGCTCTTCCCGACGGCTCGGCCGGGCGACGAGCTCGACTGGCGAGTTCGGGCGCCCGGCGGGCCGCGGGTGCTCGACGTGGGCGACCTCGAGGCGCTTCGCGACGATCTCGCCGAGCGCGTCGAGGAGATCCGGCATGCGTTCCGTGAGCGGGGCGACACCGAGCAGGAGAACCGCGCCAAGCTCGAGGCGATCGCGGCCGACCCGGCGGGGCACAAGTGGCAACGGCTCTCGAACGAGGACATCGGCGAGCGTGGCTGCAAGCACTACCACGCGACGCCGCGACTCGGCCTGGTCGGGATGCTGATGGGCTGGTGGCGGGTCAAGGTTTCGTCCGGATGCCCATAGCTGTGCGGACATCCGGCCCGAGGAGGGGCGCATGATCCGGACCGCTGCCGACCGGGCCTTCCTGCCCGCCAAGAACCTGTTCGAGCAGGTCGGCGACATGATGATCCTGACCGGCAAGACGATCGTCTCCGCGATCCGCCCGCCCTACCCCTACGGGGGCGAGTTCATGAGCCAGTTCCTGTTCGCG
>JBKOZI010000131.1:0-4693 GCA_046725795.1 Actinomycetota bacterium | reverse complement strand
CAGTTGGACAGTCCGATGTTGATGAACGCTGCGCGAAAGACGGCGCTGCCGGCCGCATAGCGAATATCGCTCGCGAGCGCCAGCGCGAGACCGAAGCCCGCCGCCGGGCCGTTCACGGCCGCGATGACGGGCTGCGGCGTGGCGCGCACCTTCAGCAGGAACCTCGACATGTGCTGCTGGTTGGAGAAATGGTCGCGCGCCGCATCGGTGCCGTCGTTTCCGGGCGCCTGTCCGTATCCGCCCAGGTCGACACCTGCGCAGAACCCGCGGCCCTCCCCGGTCAACACGATCACGCGAACCGAGCGGTCCGCGGCAGCCCGGTCAAACTCGGCGTGCAACGACGTGCACAGCTCGGCGTTGATCGCGTTCAGCTGCTCCGGGCGGTTCAGCTTGATGAGGCGCACCTGCGGGGCGACGTCTTCGACCAGCACTGCATCGCTCATCTCGTTCTCCTCTCGATCAGGGGCTTTTCGATCGCTCGATTTCCCGCTGCAGCTGCTCGGTTTCGCGCAGCGTGTCGCGCTGTTGCTGGATCAATCGGTCGAGGCGTCTTTGAACGTCGCTCGGCGCCTTCTTCGGCGTCTTCGAAGGCTGCTTGTCAGGCGTAGGCGTGGTCGTCGGCTCGTTGGTGGCGCCCGGTAACGCGGAGCGATCGAGCTCGCCGGTCGCCAGGTAACGCAGGGCGGCCTGATCGGCGGATGGGTCGGTGTCGTTGTCGAAGATCGCCACCACCTTGTTGCGCGCGGCGTCGACGACCACGCTCTTGGACACCGAGTTGCCGTTTTCCGGGATCACCGACACCAAATACAGCAAGCGCCCGCGCACGAACACCGGCCTCGGCTCCACGACTTTGAACCTGCCACCTGTCCCCTTCGCTCCCTCGCCGGCGAACACCACACCGGGGATCGAGACGGACCGCACGGTCTGAACCGCGCGGCGGTTGCCGCTAAGGCTCGCGTTACGCGATACGCGCCAGATCTCGGTCTTTCCGGTGATCGTATCCGTGAGGAAGATCGCGTTGGCCGCGAAGGCCCGACCGTAAGGCTCGGCAACCGTCACCCATTTGGCCCCGCGGTCGCCGAAGTCGATCAGGTAGGGCTGCTGATTGCTCTCCGTGTCGCTGATCTGCGTTTGTTCCTCGTGGACGAAGAACCTGTTCCAGATTCCACGCTTGTAGGCGTAGGCGTCCTGATAGCGGCGGGCCAGCGTGTCCGGGAACAGCCGCCCGGTGGAAGTGATCTCGGGCCGCTTGCGTGCCTCATCCGGCGTGAGATCCTCTATCTCTCCGTCGGGGTGCACGACGAACACGCCCCCGAGCACGGGACGGCGAATCAGCCAGCCCTTGTACGAGATGTAGGGAACGATGATGATCGGCCGTCCGTCCGCGCCCAGCGCGCCAACCGGGTTCGCCAGGTCGATCAGGTAGTGACGCTTCAGCAGCCGCCAGCGGAGGTTGTCTGTCAGCAGCTGACCGGGCGCGATTTCCAGCTCGGCATCGCTCGTCTTCACCCGCCGCTCGGTCGACTCCGCATTGAGCGTCACTATCCCCTGGCTCTTCTTCGAGAAGATTCGGAAAACGCCATCGGGAGTGCGGAATGCGCTCCAGCCAAGACCTTCCGGAGTCACGACGCTGCGAAAGTCGGTCAGTTTCTCGGTCGGAGAGTTGAAGCCGCTGGAGGCGATCTGAACCGCGACTTCCTGCGGCACCAGGCGAACCACGCCGCCCTCGGGAAGCCCGCCGATCGATGCGTAGTCCGTGTGCTTGTAGATTGCGCGACTCGTAAGCGGGCCCTTGAACGCCGCACCGAGGAGGAACGAAAAAAACGCAAGTCCCGCCACCACTCCCACTCCGACCCCGACAGAGGGGAGGCGGCGCCGGGCTCCGGACTCCTCACGCTCTCTACCGGCCAGCAGCTCGAGGTCGCGCTTGCTCAACTTGGGCCGGCGGTAACGGCGAACGGCGAACCCGATCGCCAGGATTGCGATGGGCGGGAACCAGATGATCGGGCTCGTGTAGAAGAACATCACGAGCCCGTGGAAGACGGGCCGCAGCCACCACAAGACGAGCAGCACCAGCAGCAACGCGAGGAGGCCCGGCCAGGACCGACGCAGCATTCGAGCAGCCTAGTCCGCTGCGTCAGCCACGCGCCGCGCCGTCCACCCGGCGAGCCAGGGAGAGACCCGCTTCATCGCGTACGCCAACCACGCCTCCACCGCGACAGGCGCCACCGGGCGGTTGCGGTCCACGGCCTTGAAGATGTTGCGCGCCACCCGGTCGGGCCCGTAGTTGCGCCGTTGGTACAGGGCGACGAGCCGCTCACGCACCTTCGGGTCGGTGGCCGCGCCGCGTGCTCGGGCGCTCGTCGTGATCGGCGTGTTGATGATCCCCGGGCAGACAGCGGTGACCCCGATGTCGTGGGGTCGGAGCTCTTCGCGCAGGGCCTCGCTCAGGCCGAGCACGGCGAACTTCGTGGCCGAGTAAGCGACGAGCGCCGGACTCGCGTGGTAGCCCGCCATCGACGAGATGTTCACGACGTGACCACCTGTCCCGCGCTCGACCATCCTCGGCACGAAGAAGTGGCAGCCGTGGACGACGCCCATGAGGTTGATCGCGACGACCCAGTCCCAGTCCTCGAGCTCGGTGTCAAGGAAGCGCGCGGCCAGACCGACGCCCGCGTTGTTGACGAGCAGGTCCACCGGGCCGGCCTCGCCGTGAACCGCCTGGGCGAAATCGCGCATCTGATCGCGGTCGGCCACGTCGACGTGCCGGGCAAGCACGCCACGGCCCAAGGCGCGGGCGCTCGTCTCGACCTCGGCCAGGCCTGCGTCATCGACGTCGCAGATCGCGAGGTTGGCCCCCCGCCGGGCCGCCAGCAGCGCGGTTTCGCGGCCGATGCCGCTGCCCGCCCCGGTGACGAGGACCGTTCGTCCCTGCAGGTTGGAGGTGTTCACCTAGGGCCGCATCTCGTACACGCCCGCGTGCCGCTCGACCTGGTCCCACACGCGACCGAAGCGGCCGGTGTCGGCGATCGGCTTGCGGATGTGATCGAGCGCCCATGCCTGCTGGGCTTCGGTTGACGAGGAGTGCCCGTGGAGCGTGACGGCGTAGCCGGAGAAGTCGCGCACCAGCACGTCGAAGATCGCGTCGATCATGTCGGTGTCGAGGCCGGTCAGCGCGGCCTGCTCGAGGATCAGCTGCCCGTAGGGCACGAGCGTGAAGAGCTCACCGAGGGTGAGCAGGAAGCCGAGCTCGCGTTGCTGCGCCTCTGAGGGCGGCGCCGTGCTCAGCAGCGTGCCGAGTCCCTCCGCCTGCTCCATGAAGCGGGCCACGTTCGGCACGTTGGCGAACGGCGCGTAGCTCGCCCGCCAGTCGTCGAACTGGATCTTCCCGAGGCCCTTGGCCGGCCCCTGGCGAAACAGGAACTCGTCGTCGGCCGCATCGCGTCGTTGCGGCACGGGCGCATGCTCGGCCGGGTTGAACAGGTAGTTGCCCATGAACTTCAGGACCAATGCCATGTTCACGTGGACGGTGCCCTCGAGCTTTGGCAGCCCACGGATGTCGCGCGCGGCCATCTCGAAGTAGGTGTCCTTCTCGAAGCCCTTGGCCGCGATCACGTCCCACAGGTCGTCGATCACCTTCTCGCCCTCGGTGGTCACCTTCATCTTGGTGATCGGGTTGAACAGCAGATAGCGGCGGTCGTCGGGTCCCGCCGACCGGAAGTAGTCGATCGCCCGAGCGCCGAACAGCTTCATTGCGACCAGGCGCGCGTAAGCGTCGCTCATCAGCTGGCGGACGTGTGGGAACTCCGTGACCTTGTGGCCGTAGAGGACGCGGCGGTCGGCGTGTGTGATTGCCTCATAGAAGGCGTGCTCGCAAATGCCGATCGAGGCGAAGCCCAGGTTGAACTTGCCGACGTTGACGGTGTTCAGCGCGGCGTGGAACGCGTCCTTGCCGGTGTGCAGGATGTCCTCGGCTCGCACCGGGTAGTCCTCGAGGCGGAACTCGCTGACGAAGTTCTGGGAGTTGACGACGTTCTTGACGAGCCTGTATGCGGCGTGCCGGCTGTCGGCCGCGAAGAAGACGTAGCCGTCGGGACCTTCCACGTCTGCTCGGCGGCCGAAGACCGAGACCATGCCGGCCAGGTTGCCGTTGCCGATGTAGTACTTGCTCCCGCTCGCCGTGAAGCTGTCGGCGGCGGCCGGCGTGAGGATCATGTCGGTCGAATAGATGTCGGCGCCGTGCTCCTTCTCGGAGAGCCCGAACGCGAAGATGGCGCCCTCCTCGAGCAGCTCGGCGGCACGACGCCGCGCGGCCGCGTTCCCACTCTGCCAGACCGGCCCGAGCCCGAGGATCGTGACCTGCCACGTGTACCAGTAGGCCAGGCCGTAGAAGCCGGTGATCTCGCTGAACGCGCTGATGCGGGCGGTGTCCCAGCGCTTGTCCGGGTCGCCGGCCGCTTCCGCGGCAGGGGTCAGCAGCGTCGCGAAGATGCGCTCGCGATTGACGAACTCGAGGAAGTCGGCGTACCAGGTGCGCTCGTGGTCGTGCTCCTTGAGCTTTGTCTTGCCGCGGGACTCGAAGAAGTCGATCGTGGCCAGCAGCGCTTGGCGAGTCGCCTCGTCGAAGTCCGCCGGATCGTACGAGCGCGGATTGAACAAGACGCTACTCGACCCTGCCTTCAACGTTGAGCGT
>JBKOZI010000130.1:0-11089 GCA_046725795.1 Actinomycetota bacterium | reverse complement strand
CCCTTGTCCCCGTCGATCCAGGTGATCGCGCTTCTACACGATGCGGTGTTGAGGAACGCGGGGTCGTACGACATGAGGCCGAAGTCGTCCTCGGAGACCTTGATCTCGCGAAGATCGGCCGCGCGGATCGCGCCGTCCGTGATCGGCAGCTCGTAGCTCTGACCCGTGCGCTCGTCGGTGACGCTGAGTATGTCCCTGCCGGTCGCAGCCCGGCCGTCCGCGGTCTGCGGTTTCGTCTTCTGCTCCGTCGCCATCAGCTTTCCTCTCGTTCCTCAGGGGCCACGCAAAATGCGCGACTTCGACGGCCCAAGGCTAGCTGACGAGCGGCAGCAAGGACGGGTGCGGTCCTCAGCTCTGGAAGACGTCCTGCTCGACGGGGAGCGTCTCGATGTGGGTCATCCGGCGGAACTCGTCGAAGCGCCGGTGGATCTCATCTGTCGATAGGCGCTGCACCCGCTCCGTGCCGAACTCCTCGACGTTGAAAGAAGCCATCACGGAGCCGTAGGTCATCGCGCGCCGGAGCGTCTGCTCTTCCCGATCTCCATGGTGCGCATCGAGATATCCGAGGAACCCGCCTGCGAAGCTGTCGCCGGCTCCGGTCGGGTCGACGACGGTCTCGAGCGGGTAGGCGGGGAGCGCGAAGACGCTGTCCTCGGTGTAGAGCGCCGCGCCGTACTCGCCCTGTTTGGCGACCACCATCTGCGGGCCCATCGCCATCACGTCCCGAGCGGCGCGGAGCAGGTTTGGCTGCTCGGTCAGCATCCGCAGCTCGGCGTCGTTCATGAGCACGACGTCGACGGCAGAGAGCGCCTGTGTGAGCGAGCCGCGTGCGGTCTCGATCCAGAGGTTCATCGAGTCGAGCCCCGCGAGCTGGGCGCCCGTGCACTGGGCCCGGACCTCCCGCTGGAGGTCGGGCTGAATGTTGGCCAGAAAGAGTGTCCGGGACGCCTTGGACTCCCCCGACAGCTTCGGCTGGAACTCGCCGAAGACGTTCAGCTGGGTGTCGTCGGTATGCGCGACGTTCAGGTCGAATTCGTAGTGGCCACGCCAGAAGAACGTCTTGCCGCCGGGCACGTGCTCGACGTCATCGGTGTTAACGCCGCGGTCTCGCAGGACGGAGTACTGCTCTTCGCCGAAGTCGTCGCCCACGGGGCCGACCACGCGCACGTCGGTGAAGAAGCTCGCCGCGAGCGAGAAGTGGACGGCTGAGCCGCCCAGCATGTGCACGCGCTCGCCGAACGGCGTGCGCACGGCGTCGAACGCGATCGATCCAACCACGACCAGGCTCATCGGGGAGGGAAGCCTAGAAGATGCGGAGTGATGACCGCTGTCGTCCTCGCGTTTGCTTCGAGCGCGTCCTGGGGTGTGGCCGACTTCGTCGGCGGCCTCAAGAGCCGCACGCTGCCCCTCCTGAACGTCCTGCTCGCCGCGCAGGTCACGGGCCTGGTGCTGATCGCGTCGTTCGTCGCCGTGCGGGGTGAGGCGGCGCCGGGTGGCGACTTCGCCGTGTTCGCCGCGCTGTCGGGGGCTTCGGGAGTCGTGGGCCTGGCGGCCTTCTACCGCGCGCTCGCGGTGGGCAACATGGGGGTCGTCGCGCCGATCTCGGCCTGCGCGGCGATCGTGCCGGTGGCGGTCGGGATCGCCACGGGAGATCGCCCGGGCGCCTTCCAGGCCGCGGGGCTCGCGCTCGCGCTCCTCGGGGTCGTGCTCGCCTCGCGCGAGGAGGTCACCGGAGAGGGGGACGGACTGCGCCGAACGGCGCGCGGGACAGGGCTCGCGGTGCTGTCCGCGCTCGGCTTCGGCTTCTTCTTTTTGGCGATGGACCGCGCGAGCGACGCCGATGTGCCCTGGGCGATGCTCGTCAACCGCGTGACCGGCGTGAGCCTGCTGCTCACCACGGCCCTGATTCTCCGCACGCCGTTCCGGGCGGGGCGCCGCGATCTTCCGGTGCTGGTCGGCATCGGGATCCTCGACACGGCCGCGAACGCGATGTTCGCGGTGGCCGCCACCAAGGGCCTCGTGAGCGTCGTGTCGGTGGTGGGATCGCTCTACCCGGTCACAACCGTCGGGCTCGCGGCGGTGGTGCTGCGCGAGCGGCCGCACCGGCTCGCCCAAGTCGGCGTCGTGACCGCCCTCCTTGGCGTAGCGCTGATCGCGGCCGGCTAGTAACTCTCGTCCCAGACGTGTTCCACCGTCATCATCGGGGAGCGACAAGGCCACCGGTAGCATCAGAGCAATGCCGCTGTCGTGGGTGGAGCCGTTCGCCGCCGCCCTCAATCTTCGTCACGAGCCGGGCCTGCTGCTGCTCGAGAGCAGGCCCGGATTCGGTGCGCTCGGCCGCCGTTCGTTCCTCGCGGTGCGGCCCTGCGAGATGGCGACGACGGGCCTGACCGATCTCGACCGTCTGGGAGACGGCTGGTGGGCCGGCTGGCTGTCGTACGACCTCGGGCGGCAGATCGAGGACCTGCCTGCGCTTGCCCAGGACGACGTCGGCCTGCCGCCGCTCGCGCTCGGGCGCTACGAGGCGTGGCTCGAGTTCGACCACGAGCGCCGGACGGTCGAGCTCCGTGGAGACGGGGGCGAAGTGCTTGTTCGAGCGCTCCGGGACTCCGAGTCGCCGCCGGTTCACATGCCGCTCTCCAGCTGGGCGAGCTCCCTCCCGCGCTCCCGGTACGAACGCGCCGTCGAACGGGCCGTCGACTACATCTGCGCGGGCGACGTGTTCCAGGTAAACGTCTCGCAGCGTCTCAGCACGGACTGGGGGGGAGACCCATTCGCGCTGTACGCCCGACTGAGACAGACGAGCCCGGCGCCGTTCATGGCGCTCGCGCGGCTCGGCGGCACGGACGTGATCTCAGCCTCGCCCGAGCGTTTTCTGTCTGTCAGGGGCGACCGCATCGAGACCCGCCCGATCAAGGGCACGCGTCCGCGCGGGAGCGATCCGGCCACCGACCAAGCGCTGGCCGCGGAGCTCGCCTCGAGCGCGAAGGACCGCGCCGAGAACGTGATGATCGTCGACCTTGCCCGCAATGACCTTGGCCGCGTGGCGCGGTATGGGAGCGTGGCGGTCGAGAGCCTGTGGGCGCTCGAGCGACATCCAGGAGTGCACCACCTGGTCTCGACCGTGGGTGCTCGCCTGCGGCCGGGGATCGGTCCCGCCGACGTGGTGCGCGCCACCTTTCCCCCGGGCTCGGTCACCGGTGCCCCGAAGGTGCGTGCACTCGAGATCATCGACGAGCTCGAGCCGGTGCGCCGCGGGCCCTACTGCGGCGCAATCGGGTGGATCCAGGGTGGCGGCGATCTCGAGCTGTCGGTTGCGATCAGGACCTTCGTGGCGGCCCAGTATCGGCTCCACCTGCATGTCGGCGGCGCCGTCACGGCAGACTCGGACCCATCCGGTGAGTGGCAGGAGACGATGCACAAGGCCAGCCGGTTGCTCGCCGCTGCGGGCGGGCGCCTGGTCCACGACGCCGCGCGCATGGCGGCGCCCGCGTGAAGGTCTGGCTGAACGGGCACATCGTCGACGGCAAAACGGCGTGTGTATCGCCTGCCGACCACGGGCTGCTCGTGGGCGACGGCGTGTTCGAGACGCTTCGCTGCTACGAGGGTGTGCCGTTTGCGCTGGCGGACCATCTCGGGCGCCTCGAAGCCGGAGCAGGCGCGTTACAGCTGGAACCCCCTCCTCGCGAGCTGCTCGAGCAGGCTGCGCACGCAGTGATCGAAGCGAACGGGCTCGGGGATGCTCGCATGCGGATCACGCTCACGAGCGGACCGGGACCGCCCGGGCTGCTTCGCGTGGGAGCTGAGCCGACCGTGCTCGTCTCGGCGCAGCCGCTCACTCTCTGGGCCCCCACTGCGAGCGCGATCGTCTCGCGCTGGCGCCATGACGAGGGCAGCCCACTCGCGGGGGTGAAGACGATCTCGCTGGTCGAGAGTGTGATGGCGCACACCGAAGCACGCGCGAGCGGCGCCTCGGAGGCGATCCTCCTGAACCGGAAGGGCGACGTGTGCGAAGCCACGACCGCGAACCTCTTCGTGGTGCGCGGGGGCCGCGTCGAGACTCCGTCGCTCGGGTCGGGCTGCCTCGCCGGGATCACGCGCGACCGCGTGCTGGCGCTCTGCTCCGACCTGGGCCTCGACGGCGGCGAAACCGAGATCCCGGCCGCCGCCCTGCTCGATGCCGACGAGCTGTTCCTCACCTCCTCGACGCGAGAGGTCCAGCCGCTCGTCGAGCTCGACGAGCGGCTGGTCGGAAACGGCGAGCCGGGCGAGGTGACGCGCCGGCTCGCGGATGCCTACACCGAGATGGTGCTAGCGCAGCTCCACGTCGAGTAGCTCCTCGAGCCGCTCGATCGTCTCGTCCGCGCCGCGGTGCAGGACGGCCACCATCCCGACCGCCTCCGCCCCCTCGCAGTTCTCGCGCAGGTCGTCCACGAACACGCACCTCGGCGGGGAAAGGCCGACCCGCTCGGCGCCCAGCTCGAAGATCTGCGGCTGCGGCTTGTGCAGGCCGACCTCGCCCGAGATCACGACCCCGTCGAACAGCTCGCCGAACATCGAGCGGTCGTAGCGGCCCCGCCCCCACGAGTTGGAGATCATGCCCGTCTTGATGCCGGCCCGCCGCGCGCGGCGGAGCGCTTCGAACATCGACTCCTCGGGCTCCATGCCGGCGAAGAGCCTGTCCACGAGGCCCGCATGACGCTCCTCCGGTATCCCGAGCAAGGGGCCGAAGAGCGCGGAGAACGAGTCCTCGTCCAGGTCACCGACCTCGAGCCGGCGCAGCAAGCCCAGCGCCTCGGGGTCTTCGCGGAAGAGCTTCTTGACGGTCTCGCGGTCGAGCCCCTCGGCGTCGCAGAACGCGCGAAAGCTGTCCCAGACGTTGGTGGTGAGGACGCCGCCGAAGTCGACCAGCAGTCCTCTCAACTCACTCAAGTTTCCGGCGGCGGTGTCTGGGTGATCTCCCAGGCCGCTTCGGCGAGCATCGGCACGCCCTCGTCGAAGAGGGCCAGATACGGATCGTCGGTCGTGCCCGCGAGCGAGCGCTTGTAGTTGCCCTCCATGAACACCGCCGCCTTCCAGAGCGCGAGCGTCTGGTACCAGCGCAGGTCCGACATCGAGCGGCCGGTGCGCTGCTCGTAGTGCGCGATCAGCTCGTCTCGGAGGGGGAACCCCTCCTGGCGCGTGGCGGCCGACAGCGAGCTGAAGCTCGTCGCTTCCGGGTCGTTCGCCTCGGCCCAGGTGACGGTCAGGTAGCCGAGGTCGGCAAGCGGGTCGCCGATCGTGGAGAGCTCCCAGTCGAAGATCGCGATGATGCGCCCGGGCGCGTCGTTCGCGACCATCGTGTTGCCGAGCCGGTAGTCGCCGTGGACGATCGTGGCGGGCGGCGACTCCGGCATGTTGCCGGCGAGCCAGTCACGCAGCTCCTGAACCCGTGGAAGCTCGCGCGTCTTGTTGTGCTCCCACAGACCCGTGAACCGGCGCAGCTGGCGCTCGAGGTAGCCCGTCGGCTTGCCGTAGCCCTCCAGGCCGCAGGCCTGCCAATCGACCTCGTGAACTTCCGCGAGCGCGTCCACGAGGTCCAGGCCGATGCGGCACCGCTCCTCGGGGTTGTCGAGCGCCGCGGGGATCTCGCTCGTGATCACGGTGCCGACGCAGTACTCCATTACATAGAAGGGCGCTCCCGTCACGCTCTCGTCGTCGCAGGCGAGCAGCGTCCGCGGCACGCGCGCCTGCGTGTCCTTGATTGCATCGAGCAGCCTCCACTCGCGCAAGACGTTGTGTGCGCTCGGAGGTAGCGGCGGTCGCGGGGGGCGCCGAAGCACGAACCGCTCGCTCCCGCGCGTGACCAGATAGGTGATGTTCGAGTGTCCCTCGCCGATTCGCTCGAGCTCGATCGGCGCGTTCTCGCCCGCAAGCCGTTTCGCCAGATAGGCCTCGAGGCTTTCGCGAATGATGAGCGGCGGGAGCTCGAGGCGCTCGGCCTCCTCGCGAGTCTCGACGATGTCAGGTGCCTGAACGGTCAATCGTGTGATCGAGCTCGCCGATGTGTTCGATGTTCGCCCGGTCTTCCGGGTCCTCGCTGGCGGCCGTCGCAAACCATCCGTCGAGGATCTCGCCGAGCAGGGCCTCAGAGGTGGTGCGGAGGCTGAGCGCCAGCACGTTCGCGTCGTTCCACGTGCGGGCGCCGCGGGCGGTCTCGGCGTCTCCGCAGAGCGCCGCTCGCGCGCCCGGGACCTTGTTCGCCGCGATCGACGCGCCGGTCCCCGTCCAGCAGCAGACGATGCCCTGGTCGGCGCCGCCGCTCACTACATCCCGCGCTGCGCGCTCGGAGGCCCACGCCCAGTCGCTGCGCTCACCCTCCGCGAGCGCGCCGTGCACGATCGGCTCGTGCCCGCGCGCCTCGAGCTCCTCGACGACCTTGCGCGCGACCGGCGTGTCCATGTCGCTGGCGACCGCGACTCTCATGCGCGCGCAGGATATCCCGAAGACACCGGCACCCTGCGAAGACGGCCGGGCAGCAGCGGCATCGCGATTCGCCGAACCCATTCTCGTGAGCCCGTCAGCAATGCCGCTCTAACCGGGTCCCACGACAGCTCGTAATCGCGCCGCAGTCGCGCCGGCATGAGGCTCGCCGTGACGACGTTGATCGCCTCCACCGCGGGCCGGAGCGGGAGCGGTACGGGTGGGTGGAGGACCGTGCGGGCGATCTCGCGCGCCGTGTCCGTCACGCAGATGTCGTCGCTCGCGAGCATCTGGTCCATGTACAGGCGAAACTCGCCGAGCGTCTGTGGAATCACCTCGGGCGGCGTGCCGAAGAGCCGCGCACAGGTCTTCATGTCTTCGTAGTAGGCCTCCTGGTCTTCCTCGCGCAGCTTTCCGACCCACTGCGAATAGACGAGCAGCGCCGAGTCGATGAGCGTCGCGTGCACCCACAGCAGGAGCTCGGGGTCGAGCGCCGAGTAGCGCGTCCCTGCTGGGAACGGGCCCATCGGCGCGGACAGCGTGCCGCTCACCTTTGTGTGCATTGCACGCACCCGCCCGGCCGCGCGGTCTGCCTCCGCCCGGGTTCCGAAGACAACCGCCCAGACGGCGTCCATCGTGCCCTCCAGCCGCTTCCACGGGTCCTCGCGAAAGCCGGAGTGCTCGGCCACGCCGGCGGCCACGAGAGGGTGGGCAACCTGAAGCAACAGCGCCCGCCCGCCGCCCAGCAACAGCGCAAGCTCTCGGCCTATACGCCAGGCCGCGTCGTCGGGAGAGAAGTAGCCGGTCACGTGATCCAGCGCGGCTCACGCCAGCGGATGTCGTCGCCGGAGCTCGTCATCGGCGCCCAGTAACGACAGCCCTCGAAGAAATAGTGCGTCACCTGACTGTGACGGCTGCGAGCGCGATCCGGCTGCGGCGCGCCGCCGTGGAGGAGGTTCGCGGCCCATACCAGTGCGTGACCCTTCCGGATCGTTCCGTAGCGGGGTTCGAGGCGCTCGCGCTCGATCAAGTCGGCGATGTGGCGCTCGTAGGAGCCGTAGTTCTCCTGACGTGCCTCCAGGCCGGCGTCGGCCATCGTCAGGAACGGCAACTTGTGACTTCCGGGATAGAAGACCACGGGGCCGTTGTCCATGTCCACGTCCTCGAGCGCCACCCAGACGCCGCACATGAAGCCCTCTGGCTTGGAGTTGAAGTGGAGCGCGTCCGAATGCGCCCTCTGCTGCGAGCCGATCCGGAAGTTGAGCGTCTGGAACGGAAGCGGCTTGCGGCCGTAGAGGTGCTCGAGCAGGGAGAGCACCGCCGGTGCAAGCGCGAGCGACCTCACGCGGTCGTCGATCTTCCACGCATTCTCGATCCGGTTGCGGTAGAAGACGACGCCGTCCCGCTTGTGCAACGGCTTTCCGTAGAGATGATCGAGCGCCTGGACGATCTCGTCGAGCAGCGCCTCTGATGCGACCGGTTCCTCGACCACCAGGTAACCGTCGCGCTCGAACTGCTCCCGCTGCGCCACCATCCGCTGGGCGGCGACCTTACCATGGGCCGGTGGTAATCGGAGAGCGATTTGCCTGGGGACACCTGCAGAAGACCGCCGGGGACGCGACCCTGGGCTTGTTCCGGCTGTTTCCTGAGCTGATTCTGTACTCGGATCCACGGAACGTGGAGGACAAGCACGCGTCGTTCGCGACCCGCGCAGCGGACGTGGACGGAAAGGTGCTGGCGGCCAACTTCCGGCGCCTTCCGGATTGGACGCTCAGCTGGGCTCAGCACCGCGCGCGCAACTCGACGCGGGATGGGAAGCCGATCCCGATGAACTCTCCTCACCAGATGGTCGAGGTGCCACGGGCGGACAAACGCCTGTCGATCCTCACCGACAGCGGCCGTTACCACATCGACCATTGGCTGCGAATGGAGCGGCTGGCCGATGACTTCACGGCCTTCGTCTCTCAGCTGACGGACATCGACGACGCCGATCGCGAGAGGATTGCGGGCTTCGAGCGGATCAACGCGCTCGAATACGACCACGACATAACGCACTGGTTCACACCGGAGCAGGTGCGCCGCCTCTACCGGAACAACCCCCTCTGGGCATCCGTCGAGGAGCGTGTCTACGGTGACCTTGCGTTGCTCGACTGAATGAACGATCCGCGGAACCAACTGAGCGAGCAGGAAGCCCCTGCGGCCGAGCCGCAACCCGACGGCGCGCCCGAGGCCGACCCGACCAGCGCGAGCGATATCCGGTACTACCAGCACTCGGCCTTCGCCCGCGTGTTGACCGCCGAGGCGACGCGTCGCGCGCGTCGCGCTCGCCGGGAGGCGATCGCCCTGATCCCGATCGTGATCGGCGTCTTCCTGCTCTGGAAGTACCGAGAAGACATCTTCGGAACCGATACCCCGGTCCGGATTGCCGCCGCGATCCTGCTGGCGGCGGTCGGATGGCGCTTCGCGCGAGACATCGGCCGCTCGCTTGGCCCGCGGCTCCTCAGCCGTTTCGATCCCGGCACCGCCTCGGCCGTCAGCTTCCTGGTTCAGCTCACAACACTGTTCGTGGTCGTGGTCGTGGCGTTGCGGCTCATGGACGTAGAGGCGCGCGCGATCGCGGTCGGCGGTGCGCTCACCGCCGTCGTGCTCGGCCTTGCTGCTCAAAGCACGCTCGGCAACGTGATCGCGGGGATGGTGCTGCTCGGTTCGCGACCGTTCCGGGTGGGCGAGCGAGTTCGGCTCCAGGGCGGCTCACTCGGGACGGTGGTCGAGGGCACCGTCGCGAGCATCGGCCTCGTCTATACCACGGTCGCGAGGGGCAGCGGAATGCTGCTGATCCCGAACAACGCCGCGCTCAGCGCAACGGTTGTGCCGCTGCGCGACCCCGCGGGCGTCAATCTTCGCGCCCGGCTACGGAAGGACGTGAAGCCGAGCGACCTCCAGCGAATGCTCGAGCAGCGCGTGTCCACGCCCACGCGTGACCGCCCCGACATCGCCTTGGAGGAGATCTACGCGGACGGCGCGGTCGTGCGAATCAGCGCTACGCCCGTGGTCGACGCGGACGGCGGCCGGCTTGCCGACGAAGTGCTCGCGGTTGTTGGGGACGTCGCGGCGGACGCGCCGTCAATCCGGCTCGCGGGCGTTTAGACAAAGCGCCTGGACGGATGTTCGGATCGCTCCGGCGCTCCGTCGGCCACAAGCGTCAGTGTTCGACGCAACCGAACCCACGGAGGGTTGATCGTGCGAAACGCTGGACGGCTCCGACTATCGCTTGAGGTGCTCGTCGCTTGCCTTGCGTTCGCCGGTGTGCTCGCCGCCACGGGTGTCGCCAAGCCCGTGACCCAATCCGCCGCGAGCATGGCCGCCAGCGTCAAGAAGGCGCTGAAGCTCGGAAAGAGCGCCGACCAGAAGGCCGGCCGTGCGCTCACGATCGCTCGGCGCGCCGAGAAGACAGTGGCCGCCGCGGCCGGCAAGGTGGGTCCGCCTGGGCCAGCCGGTCCCCAGGGCGAGCGCGGCGTCCAGGGCGCTGCTGGCTCCAATGGCGCGAACGGGTCGGATGGCGCAAACGGAGCGACGGGCACAACGGGGCCAGCCGGAGCGACCGGCGCAACCGGTCCACGCGGAACGACCGACCTTTGGGCCGTCATCGAGGATGGCAACAGCGAGACGACGGTCGTGCGGGGGACGGCGACGGAGGCAGGCCAGCTCGCGAACGGCCTGTTCTACGTCTCCTTCCCGCGCGACGTAACCAACTGCGCGTACGTCGCCACTGTCGGCAGCGTGTCGGACGGCACCGCAACGGTTCCGCGCTACGCGACTGTCGAACAGCGGACCGGAATCCCCACGGACATCCGACTACGGTCTATCAGGCCGGATGGAAACCTGGAGGATCCCGGTTCAGGCTACGGATTCCATGTGGCCGTGCTATGTCCGTGATCGAGTTTCAGGCAGCCGCCGCGGCCGGATGCTTCTCCGCCCAGGCGATGATGTTCTTCGAGTCCGAGATCACCTCGCCGTCGTCGGTGACGAGCACCGGCACCGTGGTCTTGCCCGTGAGCTGCTTTACCTCGCGGCGACCTTTGGTGGGATTCATGAAGTCCGGGAAGACGGCCCAGCCGTAGGATTTCACCACCTCCGGGTCGTGGCCGGCCTCCTTCAGCGCCTTGTAGGCGTTGCCGCACGGATGGCCCCCAGGGCGAGGAGCGGTCGTGAACGTGCCCCAGCAGACGTAGAGCTTCACCTCGGCCTCCTCGCGATTCGCGCCCCGAGCCGCTGGAGCTTCACGGCGAGCCGCTCGGCACGGCTGCCGGGCGGCGGCAGCACGCCGATCTGCTGCGCCATGCCGCGGGCGTCGAAGAAGCCGGCGTAGTTGCACACGAGGCCGTCACGCAGTTCGAGCAGATCGACGCCGTCGGCGTCGACGGGCCGGCCGGTCGGCGCGAAGCCGGGGTCGATCGGGCCCAGCATCGTGCCGGTGACCCGCCAGTGGCAGGCCAGCTTTGTCTTTTCGAACGAGCAGTAGGGTCCCTCCGGCCACGTGAAGCTCAGGTCCGGGAAAGTGCGCCAGACTGACTCGAGATAAGCGGTGTCAGCCGCCTTGCCCTGCTCCGGCCGCTCGGTCATGGGG
>JBKOZI010000129.1:0-15894 GCA_046725795.1 Actinomycetota bacterium | reverse complement strand
GCCATGCGACGGTCGGCGACGGACGGGCCTCTTCACGTCATGATGCTGGGCTTGCGATAACCAGCAGTTCGACGCCTCGTGGAAGGGCAAGCGGCCGCGACAGCCATAGCAGTTCGGGCTCGGCTCCGGGCAGGTGATTCCTGGATGGGACCAGGGCGTGGCCGGGATGCGGGTCGGCGGCCGGCGCAAGCTCATCATCCCGGCGGACCTCGCCTACGGAGCGCAGGGCTACCCGCCGGACATCCCGCCCGATGCCGCGCTCATCTTCGACATCGACCTGAAGAAGGTGGGGAGCTAGTGGCATTCCGCGCTCGGGCACCCGCTCCGTAAGAATGGGCGCCGGCTTCGAGACAGGGAGGAAAGTTGAGCGACAAATGGACAGCGGACGAGAGCCCATCCCAGCACGGGCGCGTCGCGGTCGTGACCGGTTCGAACAGCGGACTGGGACTCGTGACGGCGCGCGAGCTCGCGCGCGCGGGCGCCCACGTCGTGGTCGCCTGTCGCAACATCGGCAAGGGCGAGGCCGCCGCGGAACAGATCCGCGAGGCGATTCCGACGGCGGACGTCGAAGTCGCCGAGCTCGACCTCGCGAGCCTCCAGTCGGTGCGTGCTTTTGCCGAGCAATTCCTTGCCCGGCACGATTCACTTGACCTGCTCGTGAACAACGCGGGCGTGATGGCGTCGCCGCGGCGGCTCACGGCAGACGGCTTCGAGCTGCAGATCGGCACGAATCACCTCGGCCACTTCGCGCTCACGGGTCTCCTTCTCGGTGCAATGGACGGACGCGAAGAAGCGCGCGTCGTGACCGTTAGCAGCGGCGCGCACCGTATGGGACGGATCAACTTCGACGACCTGCACGGCGAGCGCCGTTACAGGCGCTGGCGCGCTTACGGGCAGTCGAAGCTGGCGAACCTGTTGTTCATGTTCGAGCTGGACCGGCGCCTGCGCGCCGCGGGGTCGCAGATTCGCAGCCTTGCCGCCCACCCGGGCTATGCCGCCACCAACCTCCAGTCAGCCGCCCCGCCGCTCGTCGACCGTGCCGTGATGGCGGTGAGCAACCGGATCCTCGCGCAGAGCGCCGAGATGGGCGCGCTGTCGATCCTGTACGCGGCGACTCAGCCGGGACTCGAGGGAGGGACCTACGTGGGTCCGGACGGCATCGCCGAGCAGCGCGGTCACCCCAAGCAGGTCTCGACCAGCAGCGCGGCCCGAGATGAGGAGACCGCCCGCCGGCTCTGGGAGCTCTCGGAGGAGATGACAGGCGTCGGGTTCGACTCGCTCTCCGCACCGCGCACCTGAGTCGCGCATGACCGCTGTCGTGATCGGCGGCGCCGGGTTCCTGCTGGCGGTGCTCTGGTTCGACCTGATGTTCGACCTGCAGGTGCGCGGGCACCCCGAGCGCGAGCTGCCGGAGGGCGTGCTCGTCTCGATCTCCGGCTACTACCGGCGCGTCACGACAGCGGCCAGGCCGATGAACCTGCTCGTGGGGGCGGTGATGGCGGCGACGATCGTGGCCGTCACGGTCCAGATCGCGGATGGCGACACGGCCGACTGGGTCGGATGGACGTCACTCGGGCTCGCGGGCACGGCGATCCTGCTCGCGATGCTGCACACCGTTCCCAGCGCCGTGCGGCTCGGGGCCCGGACGGACCCGGCCGACGTCCAGAGCCGGCTCGCGCGGTCGATCTACCGGGACCACGTGTTGTGCCTGGCAGCGATCACGTCGGTGCTCGCGATCCAGCTGCTGTTCGCTGCATGAACCAGCCCGGCGATCAGCTCCTGACGCCCGCCCGGGGGCGCGCCCGCCGTGAAGGCAGGGCTGCCCGCACAGCAGCCGTGGCAGCTTCGCCGGCGATCTCGAGGGGCTCCGTGCTCCGTAGCGCGCGGCTGAGGATGAAGGCGCCCTCCAGCGATGACAGGAAGGAGAACGCAAGCTCGCGTGCCTCGCGTGGCGGAATGCCGGCCTCGACGGCGCGCCCGGTCGCAGCCTCGATCCAGCTCTCGAAGACGTCGGCGGTTGCCTTCCGCAGCGTGTCGTTCGTGCTGGCGACTTCGAGCGCGACGGTCGCGATCGGGCACGCGTCCGCGTAGTCGGTCACACGCAGCGTCTCGGCGGCACCGGTGAAGAAGTCGCTGGTCGCCGTGACGATGTCGGGTGCGGCGTCTGAGATCGCCTCGAACAGCTGCAGGTAGAACTGGCCCGAGAGGCGGATCACCTCGTCCGCCAGCTGCTCCTTTCCCCCCGGGAAGAAGTGGTAGAGCGAGCCGAACGGAGCATCCGCCTCGGCGACGACCTGCTTGAGGCCGGTGCCGGTGTAACCCTGCCGCCGAAACAGCTCGGCGCTGGCGTTCACGATCCGATCTTTGGTGCCTGTGGCCACTGCGCTCCTGTCGTCGCCGTTTGCGGATTTCAATGGTAGGGTAGCTTCCCGCTAGAGCGATCTATCAACTCCGCGGACGCAGATCAGGAGGCACGTGATGGCCGAGGTGGAACTGTCAGCCGGGACCATCGAATACGAGGACACGGGAGGCGCCGGGCCGGTCGTGGTTCTCATCCACGGCGTAGCGATGAACGGCTCCCTGTGGCGCAACGTGGTCGCCGATCTCCGCCAGGACCACCGCTGCGTGGTGCCCGACCTGCCGCTCGGCGCACATCGCCGCCCGGTGCGGCCCGACGCGGATCTCTCGATGCACGGGATCGCCCGGATCATCGCCGAGTTCCTGGACCGCTTGGACCTGCGCGAGATAACGCTCGCCATGAACGACTGGGGAGGGCCGCAGCTGCTCGTCTCGGAAGGCCTGGATGACCGCATCGCGCGCCTCGTGATCACATCGTGTGAGGCCTTCGACAACGTCCCACCGGGCCTGCCGGGGCGCATTCTCGGGCTTTCGGCGGCGATCCCCGGCGGCCTCAACGCACTCGCGCAACCGCTTCGCCTGCGCCCGCTCCGCCGGCTCCCGATCGCGTTCGGCTGGATGGCGAAGCGGCCGGTCCCCGACGAGGTCATGGACGGGTGGCTACGACCTCTGCTCACTCAGCGAGCCAGCCGCCGTGATCTCATCAAGTACATACGCACGACCGATCGGCACGCACTGGTCGAAGCGGCAGAGGCGCTTCGCGGCTTCGACCGGCCGGCGCTGGTCGCCTGGGCGGCGGAAGACCGCGTCATGCCACCCGAGCACGGTCGGCGCCTGGCCGAGCTGCTCCCACAGGGCCGGTTGGTCGAGATCCCCGACAGCTACACCCTGATCCCCCTGGATCAGCCGGATGAACTCGCAGGCGCCATTCGCCGGTTCCTCCGAGAGACACAACCCGCGCAGGAGCCAGCATGAGCTCTGTTACCGAGAGGCTGGCGATGCGGCCGCCGTCCGTTGCGACGGTTCGGTTGGTCGTGCTGGCGAGCGCGCTGGTGACGCTCTTCCACTTCGTGGACAACGCGGTGTCGATCGACACCTATCCGGACCCCGAGCCGCCACCCGCGCTCATCTTCGCGTCGTGGCCGCTCTTCACCGCGGTCGGGGTGGCCGGCTACCTGCTCTATCGGCAGGGCCGCGTCGGCGCCGCCCACCTATACCTGCTCGCCTATTCGTTTGCGGGGCTCAGCAGCCTCGGCCACTTCGCCTACGGGTCGCCTGAGACCACAAGGGGCATCGCCTCGGTACTGATCGACGGTGTCGCGGGTTCCACCGTGCTCGCGGTCACGCTCTGGTCGATCGCGGCGCGCCGTCAAACACGCACTTGACGCAGCGAACAACCGCACTACCTGACTAACGACCGGCCGGAGAGGCGGGGGCGACGACGAGCCACGACGGAAAGGGGCCCCAAGCATGGTTACAGAGTCATTGTTCGTTCTGCTGAAGGCAAAGACGGGGCGAGAGCTGGATGTCGAGAACTTCTTGAAAGAGGCTCTCACGGCGGTGGACGAAGAGCCGGCGACGGTCGCCTGGTTCGCAGTCCGGTTCGGACCGGACACGTTCGGGATCTTCGACGCTTTTCCCGACGAGGCCGGCCGCCAGGCACACCTCTCGGGGCGTGTGGCGTCGGCGCTCATGGAGCAGGCGCCGGAGCTGCTCGCCGAGAATCCGACGATCTCGCCGGCCGACATCCTCGCCGCGAAGCTCCCCGGCGTGCCGGTGACCGTGGGCCAGTCCTCAAGCGGGGACGGCTCCGACAGCTGAGCAACCAGAGGCCGACCGGGACGGCAAGGTCGCGTCCTTCGAGGTCGTAAGCGAGCTCTTGGAGAGCTAAGTCCGACCTCGACGCCCACCTATCATCGGCGTCCGTGCGCGAAGTGACGCCAACCGACTTGTCGGAGACGGGCACCTTTACCGCGTGCCTGGCGACAGTCCTCGAGCTGCCTCTCGAGGAAGTGCCCGAGCCGGGTGGGGGCGGGGACGTCGCGGGCTGGCGTGTGATGCGCTGGCTCGGCGGACTGGGGCTCGGCCTGGTGCCAATCGCCGACGCAGCCTCGTTCTCGTGGGCCGGCCCCTGGATCGGCTGGGTTCGCCCGCCTGGCGACGGCGAGCGTCGCGCGGTGGTGATGTACGGGGTTCCCTCCGGCGTCGTCTGGGATCCATCGGGCGTGACGGAGAACGACGGCTGGCAGCTCGAAGGCGGTTTCGCCGTCGCCGCGCTCGACGTCGCGCTTGCTCGGCCGCCGCGCCCCGAGGCTCCTGCCTCGACCGGGACGATCGAGGGGATCTTCATCGCGCCGGAGGCCGGCGCGCCGGCGGAGGCGGTCGCGGATGTGCGCGCGCTTGCCGGCCGCGGCCTCGACGGCGATCGCCACGTGGTCGGCAAGGGCACGTTTCCGTCCGGGCAGCCCGGGAGCGCCCTGACGCTGATCGAGGTCGAGGTCTGCGAGTCATTTGCGCCGCTGCTCGAGGCGGCCGAGCACAGACGCAACGTCGTCACCCGTGGCATCGACCTCAACGCTCTCGTCGGCCACGAGTTTCTGCTCGGCAGGGTCCGCTGCCGCGGCGTGCGGTGGTGCGAGCCGTGCACGGTCGTCGACCGCTACGCGTCGCGCCCGGTTCTGCGTGCGCTCGTCCATCGCGGCGGCCTGCGCGCGGACATCCTCGAGGACGGGGTCTTCCGCGTCGGAGACACGGTCAGCGTCGCCTGATCGCTCGCGGTCGTGCTGCTGAAGGAGCTGGTCGAGGTGTCGGAGGCGGTCGGCGCGACCCGTTCGCGGCGGATCAAGGTCGACGTGATCGCAGAGGCCTTGAGGCGACTCGCGCCCGAAGAGGTGGCAGCCGGCGTCGCGTTCCTGTCGGGCGAGTTGCGCCAGCGCCAGATCGGGGTCGGCTGGGCTGCGCTCAGCGATCTGCCGCCGCCGGCCGCCACTCCGCGCCTGACCGTGGCGGAGGTCGACGCGGCGTTCAGCCGGATCGGCGCCCTCACCGGGCCGGGGTCGCAGAGGACGCGGCGAGAAGGGGTGGTGGAGCTGTTCGCGCGCGCAAGCGCGCCCGAGGCGGAGTTCTTGCGCCGGCTGCTCGGGGGGGAGCTGCGCCAGGGAGCGCTCGAGGGCGTGATGGTGCAGGCACTGGCGCGCGCTGCCGATGCTTCGCCCGCGGCGGTGCAGCGAGCCTTCATGCTGCGCGGGAACCTCGCTGAAGTCGCCGCGACCGCGCTGAACGATGGGCCGGCTGCGCTGGAGCGGTTCCGCCTCCAAGTCGGGAGCCCCGTGCGGCCGATGGTGGCCCGCCCCGCGAAAGACGTCGACGATGCGCTCGAGCGGCTGGGCGTCGCCGCGGTCGAATGGAAGCTCGACGGGGCCCGTGTCCAGATCCACCGCCGCGACGACGATGTGCGCGTATACACGCGCAGCCTCGACGACGTCACCGCCCGCGTGCCGGAGATCGTGGATATGGCCCGGGCGCTGCCCCTCAGCACGGCGGTGCTCGACGGTGAGGCGATCGCGCTGCGGCCGGACGGTCGCCCGGAGCCGTTCCAGGTGACGGGCGCGCGGTTCGCACGCCGGCAGGACCAGCTCGTGCCGCTGACCCTGTTTCTGTTCGACGTTCTCCACGCCGACGGCGAGGACGTGCTCGATCGCTCGGGCGAGGAGCGGGCGGCCCTGTTGGCCGAAGTGGTGCCCGAGCCCCAGCGCATCCCACGGGTTGTCGTCTCGAACCCAGCGGCGGCCCGGAGTTTCCTCGAGGAGGCGATCGCGCGCGGGCACGAGGGTGTGATGTTCAAGGCACTCGACCAGCCGTACGTTGCGGGGAGCCGTGGCACCGGCTGGCTCAAGGTGAAGCCTGTGCACACGCTCGACCTCGTCGTGCTCGCCGCCGAATGGGGCCACGGCCGCAGGCGGGGGTGGCTGAGCAACCTTCACCTGGGCGCCAGGGATTCGACCGGCAGCGGCTTCGTGATGCTCGGCAAGACGTTCAAGGGACTCACCGACGCGATGCTCACGTGGCAGACCGACAAGCTGCTCGAGCTCGAGACCGCCCGTGACCGATGGACCGTCCATGTACGGCCCGAGCTCGTCGTCGAGGTCGCATTCGACGGCGTCCAAACCAGCTCGCGCTATCCGGGCGCCGTCGCCCTGCGCTTCGCGCGCGTCGTGCGTTACCGGGAGGACAAGCCCGCCGCCGAGGCCGACACGCTCGAGGCGGTGCTGGCCACGCGCCCGGTGCAGTGAATCGGCTAGCGCTCCTCGCGGTAGAGCCGCAGTGCGTACTCCCCCGCCGGATGGGCCCGCAGTTCGCGAATCGTCATCGCGACCTGCTCGGGGAATTCCTCGGGCCTGAGCATCTTTACCGGGTATCCCTCGTCCGGGAGGATCGCCGGGGATGCCATCGCCGCGAAGGCGATGTCGGCGACGGTGAGCTGGCCGCCGAGGATGTGGGGGCGGCCGTCGCGGAGGCGCTCGGCGACCTCGTCGAAGATCGCCCGCACCTTCCCCGGCGCGGCCTCGACCTGGGACCTGCTGAGGCCGATCGCGCGGCGGACGCCGAGCTTTCCGAGGCGAAGGAGCCAGGGCTGCGCGCGGCGCTGGCGGGCGCTTACACGCTGCCCCCAGTAGCGGTCGGCGAGCGCATGGTCGTTGATCAGGTGGCCCCAGATCACCCGGCGCGACTCGGGCCCGAGCTCGTCGAGCAAGCGCGTCACAAGGGCCCGTGCCTCCTCGCCCGCGGCGCCCTCGGGGTAGAGACGGCGGCTGGGCTCGGCGTGACGGTCAGCCCACTCGGCGATCTCAGCCGACTCGCCCACCACCTCGCCGTCGGCGACCAGCACGGGCGTCGTTCCCTTACCGCCGGCGCGCCGCGAGGCGATCACGTGCCAGACCAGCGCCTGGGGCTCCTCGCGGTAAGGGATCTCGGCGCGCTCGAGACTCCAGCGTGCCAGCTCGTTGAATGGGCTGATCGAGAGGGTGACGAGGCGCGGTTCGGAGGCGATCGGCATAAGCTACCCGCGCGGGCTGGGAGCGCGCGGCACGATGATTTCGCCGAACCGCTCGGTTGCGTTCTCGTCGTAGAGCCTTGCGCTCACCGCCGCGCCGATCGCATCCCGGGCGTCCTGGTTCATGCTGCTGGGAAGGCCGTGGAGCCCCAGGCCATCCAAGACCTCGCGCGACCAACGGGCGCGCGACCGCTTGCCCTTCGGACCGCCGAGGCGCGACCAGGTCGCGGTCGGAAAGCACTCGATCACGCTCCAGCGAGCCGACCGTCTCGCGGACGACAGCGCCGCATACAGATCGAAGCCGTTGGCGATCCATGCGTAATAAGTGTTGTTCGCACTCAGCGCCCGCTCGTTCGGCGTGTAGCGGATGCCGCAGACCCTCGCCTTCACGAGATCTCTCTCGTCACGGCGAGACAGTTCACCGTCGGGTGCGGCGGAGCGAGGGCTGTCCACGGCGACCACGCTCGGACGCTGCTCCCGAAGCCACCGAACGACACCGGGTATCCCGGTGAGTCGCGCCGGACCGGCGACGAGGCCATCCTCGTCGATCACCGCCACGTCGAACCCCTTCTCCGCGCCGACATCGACGCCGGCCCAACGCCTGCGCTGTGGCTCAGACATCGACGACGACTTTGAAGCCACCGTAGATCATCCGCTTCGTGTCGAAGGGCATGGCCTTGGGATCCATCATGTCGGCCAGGCGCGGGTCCTTCATCACCTTGGCGTTGACGCTGTCGCGATGGGCACGCGATCTGAACACGATCCACGCAAACACCACGATCTCGTCGGGCTTGGCCTTGACGCTGCGCGGGAACGACGTGACCTTTCCCGTCGGCACGTCGTCGGCGACGCATTCGCGATATTCCAGCGCGCCATGCTCCCGCCAGATCTTGCCCGCCTTGCGCGCGATGCGGCGGTAGGCATCGATATTGCGCTTCGGAACCGGTAGAACAAATCCGTCGACGTAATTGGGCATGCGAACCTCCTCAGGTTCCTGGTGTCCTCTTGAGACCGACCGCGGCCCCGGAACTCATCGGCGCAATGATGGGGATCTCGCCGCCGGGTCAGGCGCCGGCCAGGTGCTCCGCCATGCGATCGAAGAAGGACGTCCACCCCTTTCCGGCGCGCTCGTACTGCTCGGCCGACATGCGTCCGCGCTGTTGGAAGAGCATCTCGGTCCGGCCGTCGCCGAGGTCGGTGAGGACGACTGTCACCACCTCGTACTCGTCCTCGCCGGGCTGGTCGGAGAGGGTGAAGACGAGCCGCTTGGGCTCCACCACCTCGCGGTATTCGCCCTTCCACTGGATCTCGCGGCGGCCGGGGCCGGCGAACATCGTCGCCTGCCACGCGCCTCCGTCCCTGACGTCCATCGACACCGTGGAAGCGGGCACGTCAGCCTCGCTTCCGCCGAACCAGTCCGCGAAGCGCTCGGGCTCGGTCCACTCCTTCCACACGTGCTCGCGCCGCGCGTCGAAGACGCGCGTGATCGTGATCCCCTCCTCGGCCGCGGCGCCGGGGGCGGGTGGCTCAGCCATTCTCGGGTCCCTTCTCGGTTCCTCGCAGGCGCGCGTCGAGGCGGTCGAAGCTGGCTTCCCAGAAGCGACGGTACTTCTCGATCCAGTCGGCGGCGTCCTTGAGCGGCGCGCCATGCAGCCGGGAGGGTCGAAGCTGCGCCGTGCGCCCGCGTGTGATGAGCCCAGCCTGCTCCAGTACCTTGAGGTGCTTCGAGACTGCCTGCACGCTGATCGGGAAGGGCTCGGCCAGCTCGTTCACCGTGGCCTCACCCTCCGCGAGCCGTCCGAGGATTGCCCGGCGCGTCGGGTCGGCGAGGGCCCCGAAGGTGCTGCTGAGCTGATCGACTGCCATCCCTTGCTCACCTACTCGGTTGATCAACTGATAGGTTGACTATACCCGGCCCTTGCGACAACGAGGAGGACCAAGATGGGAAGGATCGTCGTAACCGAGTTCGTATCGCTCGACGGCGTCATGGAGGACCCGGGCGGAGCCGAGAACTTCGAGCACGGAGGCTGGAGCTTCGAATTCGATCGCGGAGAGGAGGGCGACAAGTTCAAGCTCGACGAGGCCCTCGACGCCGAGGCCCTGCTGCTGGGGAGGGCGACCTACGAGGGCTTTGCCGCGGCCTGGCCGTCGAGGGAAGGGGAGTTCGCGGACAAGTTCAACAGCATGCCCAAGTACGTCGTCTCGTCGACTCTCGATGAGGCCGAGTGGAACAACTCGACGGTGCTCAAGGGGGACGTGGTGGAGGAGGTTTCGAAGCTGAGGCAGGGCCCGGCTGGGGACATCGTCGTCCACGGCAGCGCCCAGCTCGTGCAGGCGCTGGTCGAGCACGACCTCGTCGACGAGTTGCGCCTGATGGTCTTCCCGGTCGTCCTCGGGAAAGGCAAGCGCCTCTTCGACGGCACGAGCGACAAGAAGCCGCTGCGGCTCGCCAACTCGAGGACCGTCGGCGACGGCGTCGCCATCCTCATCTACGAGCCGGCAGGCGAGGAAGCGAAGGGGTCGGACTCCTAGCAAGTCCCAGCCGGCGCCGGCGGAAAAGTGGCGCGGATGCAGGACTTCTCTGAGATGGAGCTAGCCGGGCTCGAACCGGCGACCTCCTGGGTGCGATCCAGGCGCTCTCCCAAACTGAGCTATAGCCCCGGGAAGGCCAAGTATAGGCGCGGCCTTGCAGGACCCTGGCGTCCCGCGTCCGTATTTGCAAGGCTATGCGGATGATGGGATCACTCGACGACGCGATCCGGGAGCACCTCGAGCTGAAGCGCCGCCTCGGCGCCTCGGAGGAGGAGCTCGAGCAAAAGGAGACCGAGGCTTTCGGGGCCACGGGCGCGCCGCCAGCGCCGGAGCAGGCCGCGGCTTCCCCTCAGCCCGAGATCCAGGTCGAGCGCACCGCACCCCCAGCCGAGCCGCCCGTCGAGGAGGCGGACCCCTGGGAGCCTGCAGGCGCCGAGCAGGACCTGCTCGATCCCGACGAGGTGCTTCCGCAGGACGCGCTGGAGCCGAACGGCTCCTACGCGCCCCCGCGCGAGCCTCGGACCGGCGAGTCGGGGCCCGAGGAGCCTCACGAGGATCCGCTCGACGAGTGGGAGGAGGAGCCGGAGCCCACCGAGGACGTGCTGCAGGAGACCCCCGAGTTCCTGGAGGAGACGCCTGAGCACGACCGCCTCTGGTTCGAGCAAAAGCCTCCGAAAGACTTCGACTTCGAATAGAACCTGCCGGCGGTCTGCAAGCTCGAACAACAGCCGGCGATCTGCAAGCAGATCGCCGGGTAGTCGAAGTCCTGCCCGGACGTTCGTCCATCCTTCCCTGAGGCCTCTTCAGGGATCCCTCGCTCCCTGACGAATCGATGCCCACGGAAAGGGAATTCCGGTCCTCTTAGGTACGGACACCGAATAACGAGGAACCTCTCGAAAGGCAGGATCGCCTCTTTCGAGGAGCGGCATGGACGCAAGACGGGGCCGGCATGAGCCGGCCCCGTCGCTTTTCGCCCTACCATTCTGCGAATGCGAATCGACCAGATCCTGGAGACGACCCGGCCGGTGTTCTCGTTCGAGTTCTTCCCGCCGAAGACGGACGAGGGCCAGAGCAACCTCGAGAACGCGCTTGCGGACCTCCGCAAGGACAGTCCCGATTATGTATCGGTCACGTACGGCGCGGCGGGCTCGACGCGCGAGCGTACCGTCGAGGTCACCAAGTGGATCAAGGGAGACCTCGAGCTCGAGGCAATGGCGCACCTCTCCTGCGTCGGAGAGCCGGTCGGACGTCTGCGCGAGATCCTCGACGAGGTGGCGACCGCCGGCGTGGACAACGTGCTGGCTCTTCGCGGCGACCCGCCGCGAGGCGAGACGGAGTGGACGCCGCATCCCGAGGGGCTCGAGCACTCGGTCGAGCTGATCAAGCTGATCCGGTCGAGCTACGACTTCTGCGTGGGCGCCACCTGTTTCCCCGAGGTGCACCCGGAGGCACCAGACCTCGACCACGACCTGCGCTATCTGAAGCGCAAGGTCGATGCAGGCGCGACCTTCCTGATCACGCAGCTCTTCTTCGACAACGAGGACTACTTCCGGTTCGTCGACAGCGCCCGTGAATACGGCATCGACGTGCCGATCATCGCGGGGATCATGCCGATTACGAACTTCGAGCAGATCAAGCGCTTCACGACGCTCTGCGGCGCGACGATCCCGGCCGCCCTATACGAGCAGCTCGAGACCCGATACGCGGAGGGTGAGGAAGCAGTCGCCGAGCTGGGCGTCGCCTACGCGACCCTGCAGTGCGCCGATCTGCTCTCCCGCGGCGCACCGGGAATCCACTTCTACACACTCAACAAGTCGTCGGCCACGCGCGCGATCCTGTCCGCGCTCAAAGCGTGGCGGCCGCTGGAGCGCTCGGCCGCCACAGCTCCGGCATCCCGTCACTCGACGTAACCCGCTCGACCTGTCCCGCCCGCTCGAGGTGGGTGAGAAAGCACAGCATGATCGTGAGCGCCCAGCTCATCATCATGCGATCGAGTCCCTCGCCGAATACTTGGGGCACGAGGTCGTAGGCGGTTGCCTCGCCCTCGCGAACCGCGGCAAATGTGCTGTCGATGCGCTCCGAGATCTCGCGCCGGTTCGCCTCCACGTGGGCTCGCACGTCCCCGAATGGGCGGCCGTGGCCCGCGAGGCAGAGACGCGCCCCGAGCCCCTCGACGGTGTCGAGCCCGGTGAGGAACTCGGCGACCGGATCCGGCGTCCAACCGTAATCGAAATAAAGTGACACGCGGCCCAGCAGATGGTCGCCGCTGATCAGCAGGCGCCGATCCGGCTGGAAGAGGACGACGTGCGACGGTGCGTGCCCCGGAGTCTCGTAGACGGTCCAGCTGCCGGCGCCGGTCCCGACCTCGACCCCCGTGACGAGTTCCCGCGCCGGGTCGACCACACCGGCGATGCCCGGCTTTTGATCGCGCCGCTCTTCCGCCCACCGTCGCAGGGGCTCGAGCGGGGCGCCGCTTTGCCGCGCGACCTCGATGCGCCGCTCGAGGGCGCGCTCCGGGTCGCTCGCGGCACGCGTCATGTGCGCATGGTCGGGATGCATCCAGAGCTCACAGCCGGCCGCCGCCACGATCGGCGCGGCGAGCCCGTAGTGATCGCTGTGGGCGTGCGTGCAGACCAGCAACTCGATGTCCTCGACCGCATGGCCGGTCAGGTGGAGCGTTCGCTCGAGCTCTTCGAACGCTCCGTCCTCGTTCATCCCCGTGTCGACGAGCACGATCCCGTTCCCCTTCTGCGACTCGATCGCCCAGGCGTTCACATGCGGCACTCCCGACCACGGAAGCGGCAGCCGGATTCGCCAGATGCCCGAGACGACCCGGTAGGCGCGACCCCCAGTCGGCTTGCGTCTTTGCTCGCTCACGATCGTCTGACTATATGACCGTGACGCTGCGCCGATAATGCCTGCATGTCACCTCGGGTCGAGCAGAGGGTCAAGGGGGGATGGGCTCCCCAGGGCGTCACGCTGGTCAGAGCACTCAACCCGGGGCCGCTCACGCTGTCGGGTTCGAACGCTTGGCTGATCGGGGCGCCCGCGTGGCTCGTCGATCCCGGCCCGATCGACGAGGGCCATTTCGAGCGGCTCGAGTTTGCAATTCGCCAGCGCGGCGAGCTCGCGGGCATCGTCCTGACGCACCGCCATCTCGATCACGCCGAAGCCGCGCCCGTGCTCTCCGAGCGATACGCCGTGCCGGTGTTTGCGGGCCGAGACGCGCCAAACCCGGAGGGCTTCTCGGAGCCCGCGGTGAAGGGGCTCACGCTCGAGCGCGAGCTGGCCGACGGCGACGAGATCGGCCCGTTCCAGGTCATCGAGACGCCTGGCCACTCGGCGGATCACGTCAGCTACCTCGCCGGAGACGCGCTCTTCTGTGGCGATACCGTGCTCGGCGAGGGCAGCGTCTTCATCCCACCGGGGGGCGGCTCGCTCGTCCGGTATCTCGACTCGCTGGAGCGACTTCGCCGGCTCGACCTCGAGGCGCTCTGCCCTGGGCACGGTCCCGTCGTGTGGGAGCCGCGCGAGAAGCTGACCGAGTACATCGAGCACCGCCTCGACCGCGAGCGGAGGCTCGTGGCTGCCCTCGACCGGGGGGTTCGCGAACGAGCTGCGCTTCTCGATGAGGTCTGGGACGACGTGCCGGATGTCCTTCGTCCCGCTGCCGCGCTCACACTCGAGGCGCACCTGGACAAGCTCGAGCGCGAGGGCCGCCTCCCTGCCGGCGTGGAGCGCTCGGACGCGACCGACTGAGGTTCCTATTCGAGCGCCGGCACCTCGGGCGCGGTCCTGACCGGCAGCGGCTCGCCCACGGCTTCCTCGATCTCGTCCTCGATCCCGTAGGCCGAGCCGGGGCAGTCGATGCGGAAGCGCTTCGGTGGAATCTCGTCGCGCGGCTCGACCGGGAGCCCGAACAGCTCATCCCAACCGAACAGCTCGTAGTTGCCCGTGTTGAGCAGAATCGCGCGGGCGGGCATGGGACACGTCGCGTTGTGCTGGTCGAGTCCCGCCCTGATGTGGGCCAGCATCTCGGCTTCGAGGCTCATCTATCTGTGGGTCATCACGACTGGGCGAGGCTGTCGAGCTTCGCCGCCATCACGAAGTCGTTCCGCGTGAGGCCTGAGGCAGCGTGCGTCGTGAGCTCGAAAGCCGCCCGGCCCCAGCCCAGCTCGATGTCGGGGTGGTGAAACTCGGCCTCCGCCACCAGCGCCGCGCGCGCCACGAACCCGAACGCGTCACGGAAGTTGGAGAACTCGAAGGTGCGCCGCAGCTTCTGGTTGCCCTCGCGCTCCCAATCGGGCACGTCCGCCGCGAGCCGCGCCGCATCTTCTTCGTTGAGAGGCGGAGTCCCCTTCTCGCACGCTTCGCAGTGTTCTGATGCGAGTTCGTTCACGGCTGCTCCAACATCTCCAGCGGGAGCGACGGGACTTGAACCCGCGGCCTCCGGCGTGACAGGCCGGCGCTCTAACCAATCTGAGCTACGCCCCCGAGAGGAACGATTGTAGTCGCCGGGCGCTGTCGTCCCGTGGACCGTCTGCACGCCGGTAGGGTTTTGCCCGCAAGCCAAGCCAGAAGGAGAGGGGAAGCGGATGGGTGATGTGACGGTCAAACGCCTGGACGAGTTCGACAGCGCCTTCGGAGGGGCGATGAAGCTGGTGCGACACGGCCTCGGTGTGGAGTCGTTCGGGATGCAGGTGATCGAGATGCCGCCGAACGCCGATCGCTACCCGGAGCACGACCACTCCCATGACGGCCAGGAGGAGGTGTACACGGTTCTAGACGGCGCCGCGAAGCTGCACACGGACGGCGAGGAGCACGAGCTCGCGCCGGGCACGTTCGCACGGGTCGGCCCGGGACAGACGCGGAAGATCGTGACCGGACCCGAAGGGGCCCGGATCCTCGCGGTCGGCGGCACCGTGGGCAAGGCGTACGAGGTGCAGCCGTTCTCGCAGCCCCAGGATCAGTAGTGGACCTCGGGATCGAAGGCCGCGTCGCGCTCGTGATGGGCGCGAGCAAGGGACTCGGTCGAGGGGTCGCAGCGGCGCTTGCCGGCGAGGGCGCCCGTGTGGCGATCGCGAGCCGCTCTCAGGAGCGCATCGACCACGCCGCTGCCGCGATCGCGGCGGAGACCGGCGGCGAGGTGCGGGGATTCGCCGCGGACGCCGGGGACGTGGAGCGATTGCCCGAGCTCGCCGCCGAGGTCGCTCGCGAGCTCGGCCCGATCGAGATCCTCGTCACCAACACGGGCGGGCCGCCGCCCGGCGACTCGCTCCAGTTCGGACGCGATGACTGGGAAGCCGCCCACCGCAGTCTCGTGCTCGCGCCCATGACGCTCGTCGGCGCGGTCGTGCCCGCGATGCGGGAGGGAGGCTGGGGGCGGATCGTGAACGTGACCTCGATCGCGACCAAGGAGCCGATTCCCGGTCTGATTCTCTCGAACAGCCACCGCCTTGCCGCGGTCGGTGCGTTCAAGACCCTCTCCAGGGACCTCGCCGGCGACGGCATCCTGCTGAACAGCGTCGCCCCGGGTCGGATCGCGACCGACCGGATCGCCCAGATGATCGGCAAGCCCCTGGAGGAGATCGCCGACGAGCCGCAGGCGGACGTTCCGGTCCGCCGGCTCGGCCGCGTAGAGGAGTTCGCGGCTGTCGTCGCCTTCATGTGCTCGGAGCGAGCGTCCTATGTCAGCGGTGTCAACGTGCTGGTCGACGGTGGGCTGGCACGCGGAATTGGATGAGGGCGATGCCCTTGATTGGACGAAATGTCGGAAAATTGGGCGACAAAATGTCATTCAGGGACAATCAGGACTTGACTCATCGGTCGGTTACGCTAGATTTTTGGTCCTCTCCGTTCTCCCGGAGGGACAAGGGGCGTCAAGAACCCCTGCTGTAACGCCTCTCGAAGCGCCCGGCCAATGAATCGGTCGGGCGCTTCCCTTTGTGGCG
>JBKOZI010000128.1:0-9295 GCA_046725795.1 Actinomycetota bacterium | reverse complement strand
GTCAGTGTCCACAGGTAGTAGACGATCCCCGAGTCGTAGCCCAGGCCGAGCTTCCCGAAGCCCGACGCCGCGTCCTTCTGCCTGCGGACGTCGTCCCAGAACTCGTGGAAAGAGAGAACAGAATGCGGGTTTGCCACGACGAATGCGACGAGCGCAAGTCCTGCCGCAAGCCCGGCTCCGACGAGTGCCCGGCGCCGCTCGGCCGGGGCGCGCACCGCCCGTGCCGTCACCGCCACGGCCAGCGGGAGCAGCGCGACCCCGGCCGTGTACTTGGTCGCGGCCGCGACGCCGAGCGCCGTCCCCGCGATCACGTAGTCGCGGCGCCGGCCGTGCACGAGCACGCCCGCGCTTCCGTAGACGGACACGGCCAACGGAGAAAGCGCGGGCACGTCGTTCAGCGCCAGGTGCGAGTAGAAGACGGCCAGGAACGAGACCGCCATCACCGCACCTGCGACAAGGCCGACGCGGCGGTCGTAGAGACGCGCACCGGTGAGGTACACGAAGCCCACCGCGGCGGTGCCGGCGACCGCGGCGCTCGCGCGGGCGACCATGAACGTAGCCGCGGGATCGGTCGCATAGGCGTCTGCCACGCCGTGCTCGCCACCGAACCAGATGGCGAAGACCGCGTGCAGGAGGTACGTGAACCCCGGCGGATTCACGAAGTAGTGCGGGTTCAAGCTGTCAGTGAAGTAGAAGCTGACCGCGGTCGGCACGAAGTTCGACGCCTCGTCCACGTTGTAGACGTACGGAAGCCCGTGCCTGACGCCCCAAAGCCGTAGCGCCAGCGCGCCGCCGAGCAACGCGACGAGCGCGAGCCGGTGGATCACTCCCGGCAGCGCGCGTAGGCCGCGAAGTAGCGGTCGACCGCCACCCGCTCGAAGCCCGCCGGCGGCACGGCCACGATCGCATCCGTCGTGTCCGTGAAGCCGTTGCGCACCAGGTTCGTGCGCGAGGTCGGAATGATCGCCACGCCGTAACGCATCCTGCGCTGTGCGGCGGCCGACTTCTGGGATCGCGCGAGAACGCGATGCTCGGGGAGATCGAGGATCCAGCGCGAGTCCGGAATCAGCCGGTGCGTCGGGAGCGACAAGGGCCCGCAGCGGAGGCCTCTCTTCACCGCGGGTGTGCGGAGCACGGCGTACAGGCTTTGACCCGATTCACCGCGGAAGACGAGCTCGTTGTTGAAGCGCACGAAGCTCGGCGGGTGGAATGCCGTCCACACCAGCCCGAGCACGACGGCAAGACCCGCGCCCGTCGCCCACACCCGCCTGCGCCGGGTTCCGTGGGGCATCATCGTGAAGCCGCCGAGCGCGACGGCCGCGAACAGGCTCATCATCACACCCGGTACGAGCAGGTACCGCACGATCACGGAAAGCCCGGCAAGGCCCGTGGCGACGAACGTCAACGTTCCCGCGCAGAACAGGACGAACGGGATCAGGCTGCGCACGGGATAGCGCCACACAGCGATCACGATGCCGATCAGCCCGGTAAAGAAAACCGGCGTCTTGACGGTTATGCGCAGGTCCTCCGGAAGCGCGGCGAGCACGCCGGAACCCGTCTTCTGCCGCTCGAGCGCGGCGGCGAGATCCTTTGTCGATGTGAGCGAGAACAGCGGGTTGCCGGTGACGATCATGTCGGTCAGCATCCAGCCGAACGGCCCGATCGCCGCCAGCAGCGCGTAGCCGATGCGCGCACGCCACGACGCATGCCAGCTCATCCAAAGGAAGTAGAGGCCCGACAGGAGCCACGCCTCCGGCCGCATCAATCCCGCCGCCGCGAGCAGCAGGAACACGACCAGGCCGCGCCGGGGGCGCGCCGCCTCGAGCGCTCCGGCCCAGACGACTGTCGCCATGAAAGGGATGTCGATGTAGCCGCGCACCGCAAGCGACGGGAAGTCGAAGCGGGTCAGGATCAGGAAGGTCGCAACCGCGCCGACGAACGGCGTGAAGCAGATCCGCCCGAGCCGGTACGTGCCTGCGGCGAGCGCGACGAAGGACAGCAGAGTCAGCAGCACGAACAGGCGATCACCACTCTGCCCGAACAGCGAGAGCGCCGCGCCGAACGCGACCGCGAGGGGGTGCTCGGTGGGCGCGCGATAGGCCTCGAAGCTCGGGAGCTGTCCGTAGACGACCTCTCGCCCCCAGACCAGCGAGTAGTAGCTGTCGTAGTTCGGGTAGGTGACGCGGACGAAGAACCCGACGACCGCGGCGATCGTCAGCGCGAGCAGAGCCCACGGGGCGATTGCGTTGGCCGGCAACGCGCGCACTCGCGTGTAGAGGCTCGCGTAGCCCGCCGCGGAACGTTGAACGGTTGCGCTTTCCACGTCGGCTTGGGTGAGAAGCTCGGCACCGCGGCAAGACCCTGCTCCCGGGGAGGAAAGAGCCCTCCTGGCCTTGCGCGATAATGGGCGCCGCCAGTTTAGGCAATCCACCTGCCGTGAAGCTCATCATCCAAATTCCCTGCCTGAACGAGGAGCAGACGCTTCCCGTCACGCTCGCGGACCTGCCGCGGACCGCCCCCGGCTTCGACGCGGTCGAATGGCTCGTGATCGACGACGGCTCCACGGACCGCACGATCGAGGTGGCGCGCGCTAACGGCGTCGACCACATCGTGCGCCTCACGAACAACAAGGGCCTCGCGCAGGGGTTCCAGGCCGGGCTCGACGCGAGCCTGAAGCTGGGCGCCGACGTGATCGTCAACACCGACGCCGACAATCAGTACAGCGCAGCCGACATCCCGAAGCTCGTCGCACCGATCATCCGCGGCGACGCCGACATGGTGATCGGCGACCGCGAGGTGATGAGCGTCGAGCACTTCTCCCCCGTGAAGAAGCTGCTCCAGCGGCTCGGCAGCTGGGTCGTGCGGCACGCCTCGGAGACGACCGTGCCCGACACGACTTCCGGTTTTCGCGCTTACAACCGCGAGGCCGCGCTCCAGGTCCAGGTCGTCTCGCGCTTCACCTACACCCTCGAGACCGTGATCCAGGCCGGCAAGATGCTCGTCGCGATCGACCACGTCCCGATCAGGACGAACCCGAAGATGCGCGAGTCGCGGCTCTTCACGTCGATGTGGTCGTACGTCCGCACGAATGCGGCTGCGATCTTCAGGATCTACTCGCAATACGAGCCGCTGCGCGTGTTCCTCGCCGCCGCTGCGATCGTGGGGTTCATCGCGCTGGTCGTCTGGGCCCGGTTTGCGATCCTGTTCATCACCGGCCACGGCCAGGGTCACGTGCAGTCGGTCGTGCTCGGCTCGATGTTGTTCGTGGTCGCGGTCCAGCTCGCGGCGCTGGGCGTGATCGGCGATTTGCTGGCGGCCAACCGTGTGCTGATCCAACGCACGATGGAGCGAACCCGCCGGATCGAGCTGAAGCTCGGCGTGGAGCCGTCGCACTATGAGCCCGGCCAGCGGCGAAAGGGCCCGAGAGCCGAGGCCGAGGCCCCGACCGAGCCGGTAGCCGAGGAGCAGGAGACGGTCCCGCTCGGAGGCGGGCGGTGACGACGGCCGTCCCGACCGGCAACACCTACGACAAGTACGGATCGACGAACCCAGTCGTCCGGCGCCTGATGACCCGGTTCGAGCGAGACATGGCGGAGCTGCTGGAAGCGGCCGCGCCGGCCTCGATCCTCGATGTCGGGTGTGGCGAGGGCGTCCTGACCGAGCAATGGGCGCGAGCGATCGAGGGGCCGGTCGTGGGCATCGACCTCGAGGACCCGAAGCTGCGGGACGAATGGGAGCGGCGATCGCTGCCCAACCTCGAGTTCCGCACCGGCCTCGGCGACTCGCTCCCCTATGGCGAAGGCGAGTTCGAGGCGGTGACCGCGATGGAGGTGCTCGAGCACGTGCCCGACCCGGCCGCGGTGCTGGGCGAGATGTCGCGCGTCGCGTCGCGGTGGCTGCTGGTAAGCGTCCCGCGCGAGCCGCTCTGGCGGGCGCTCAACATGGCGCGGGGCGCCTATGTGCGCGATCTGGGCAACACCCCCGGCCATCTGAACCACTGGTCCAAGCGCAGCTTTGCCCGGCTGCTCGGCCGCTACGGAGAGATCGTCGAGCTCCGCTCGCCGCTCCCGTGGACGATGGCGCTATTGCGCGCCGGCGTCTGACTTCGAAGACCGACAGCTCACCGCCGTCCGAAGGCGGCATGTCCTACGGCCGGGGCGCCACGCTCCTCTCGGCCCTGATCGGGGTCACCGGGCTTCTCACCTATGCCTTCCACTCGCTCGCGGCGCACGCGCTCGGCCGCGACCAGTACGGAAAGATCGGAGTGCTGTGGGCGGCGGTCTTTCTCACCGCCTCCGTGATCTACAGGCCGGTCGAGCAGCTGCTCTCGCGCACGATCGCGGAGCGCCAGGCCCGCGACCGTGCGATCGGGTCGGCGCTGCGCGTCTCGGCGACGATCCAACTCGGGCTGGCGGCGTTGTTCATCGCAGTGGCGCTGCCGCTGCGAGAGACGATCGAAGATGAGCTCTTCTCGGGCAGCTCGACGCTCTACTGGTGCCTCGTCGCCGCGGTCACGTTCTATGGGGCGAGCTACTTCGCGCGTGGATTCCTCGCCGGCCAGCGCCGCTTCGGGCTCTACGGCGGCCTCGTGATGATGGAGTCCACTTCGCGCGTGGTGTTCGGCGTGTTGCTGGTGGTCGGGGTCCTCGACGGCCCGAACGCCGCCGGGGTCGCGATCGCGGCGGCGCCGCTGCTGAGCCTGATCGTCGTTCCATGGGCGCTCGGCGGCCACGTTCGCCGGATGTCGGGAAGACGCGACGCCGAAGCGGAGTTCACGCTCTCGCACGGGCTCGGCTTCGCCGGCGCGGTGCTCGTGATCATGCTCTCGGAGCAGGCGATCCTCAACTCGGGTGTCCTGATCGTGAAGGTCGACACCGGCAGTGACTCACTGGCGGCGCTGATCTTCGCCGTGCTGATGATCGCCAGGGCGCCGCTTCAGCTCTTCCAGGCGGTTTCGACCACGCTTCTCCCCCACCTGACACGGCTGATCGTCATGGAGTCCGACGACGCGCTCGCGGGCGACTTCGGGCGGAGCGTGCGGGTGACCGTTACCGCCTGCCTCGGCTTCGGCGCGCTGACCGTCGTGGGCGTCCTGATCGTCGGACCAGCCGTGATGCGGCTCGTGTTCGGCTCCGGGTTCGACTACGAGCGCGGGGGCCTCGCGATGGTCGCGGCGGGCATGGGCCTGTACCTCGCGGCGACCACGCTCAACCAGGCTGTGCTCGCGCAGGGGCGGGCACGGGTGGCGTCTTCGTTGTGGGCCCTCTCGGCCGTGTTCTTCGTCGCGTTCCTGCTGATCGCCGACATGGAGCAGGTGCGCGAGGTCGAGGTGGCCTTCCTGGCGACCGCCGCGCTGCTCGCGGTGCTCCTCTACACCGCCTACCGCCGGCCGATCCGGGTCGGCGAGCGGCGCATCAGGCCGGGCTCGGCCGAGGAGATGGAGGCCGTGCTGGCCGCGGCCGACGAAGGGACTTAGGCTTGGCTCAGAGACGCTTCCGCATGTGCCGCGCGAGCCATCCAGACGCGGCGTAGCCCGCGACCTCCGCGTGCTCGATCGGCGGTTGCCGGCACTCGAGCATGCCCCGAAGGTGCACAAGGGAAAGCAGCCAGCTGCTCCACTCCATGGTCGTGAAGAGGGAACGATGCCGGGCGGGCTCGCGGGAGGCGCGAATCGCCTGGACCGAGAGCACGGTCGCGAGGGCGCCGAGGCAGCGGCCGAAGTACAGACCCACGTCCGTCTCGGGCTCACGCCGCCAGCCGAACCGGCGCGCCCAGCCGTAGGGGTGGAGGAGCAGCGGCAGCGCGAAGACCACCAGGAAGAAGCCCCCCGTCCCGCGTAGATACAGGCGTACCGCTCTGTCATTCCCCTGCCTCGGCACGGCGGTAGCTTAAAACTACGCGGCCGACGGCACGACGCACAAATCGGGGCGCTCCGGATCGTTGAGCCCGCGTCGCAGCGAGATGAATGCGACTGTTCCCACGATGAGCGGCAGCCAGAACAGAATCGCGCGATAGGCCAGGATCGCGGCGGCAGTCGTCGCGGCCGGAGTTCCGTAGACCACAAGCGTCCCCAACAGGCCACCGTCGATTCCGCCGATTCCACCGGGGATCGGCAGCAGGCCTCCGAGCTGGCCGATCAGGTAGCCCATCAGGAGGATCGCGATCGGCGGCGTGTAGCCGAACGCCTTGAAGGTCGCGTATAGCACGGCATTGTCGAATGCCCAGTAGCCGAACGAGCCCAGCAGTATCTGCCAGTTGCGCGATCGCAGCATCTCGATCGCCTCGCCGGTTCCGGCGATAAGTGCCTGCCGCGCCGAGTACACCGCCTTTCGCACGCGTCCAGCGTCAGGACTGGGCGGCTTCCCCGGTCCGAGCCGGGGAATCAAGAGCACGAGCAGGATCACGAGCGTGGCGAGCGCCGCGGGCAGCGCGGTGAGGAACAGCGAGCGGTGGGGCCCGAGGATCCCGATCGCCATCAGCGTGCCGATCACAGCGACGGCGACGAAGTTCACCGAGCTCTTGATCAAGAAGAAGGCGACCGAGCGCCTCGCGATCCGCTCGGCGGACATCCCCCCCTCGTGGAGGATCCAGGCGCCGAGCGCGAGTCCGGCGGCCCCGCTGGCCGGCACGATCGAGCCCATTCCCAGCGATGACCAGCTGATCTCCCAGCTCGTGCGCCAAGGCATGTTGCGGCAGAAGATCGGGCGGAACATCAACACATACGACATGCCGGACAAGAACTCGAGGACCACCGCCAGCGCGATCCAGCCGGGGTCAGCGCCCTCCAGCCGGTTCCGCACCTCCCCGAGGCCCGGAGCGAGGATCACGACCAGGGCCAGCACGACGATCGCCAGGGACACCCACGCGACCCGCCGCACGAGTTTCCGGAAGTCGAGCGCTTCCGGCATCGTCAGAGGCCGCGGGCCCGTCACCGGCCGTGCTCGAAGTTGCCCACCTCCAGCGGTGCTCATGACATACGACCTTAGTCGGCGTCGACCACCTCGGCGATCTCACGGTAAGCGGAGGCCGGGTCAGGGGCGTGGAAGATGTGCGAGCCGGCGACGTACAGCGATGCTCCCTCGCGCTTGACCCCCGGCGCCGTCGCCGCCGAGATCCCCCCGTCCACCTGAATCGGGACGTCAGGGCCGAGCACCTTTCGCAGCTGCCGCACCTTCTCCGGCGAGCGCTCGATGAACGCCTGTCCGCCCCACCCCGGGTTGACGGTCATGCACAGCACCAGGTCGACCACGTCGACCAGCTCGGAGACGGCCTCGGGCGGGGTGCCGGGGTTGATCGCGAGGCCCGCGAGGCAGCCCTCCTCGCGGATCTTCATCAGCACGTAGTGCACGTTCGGCGTGGCCTCGAGCTGGATCGTGATCGAGTCTGCTCCCGCCTTCGCGAACTCGGTGATCTGGCGCTCCGGACGCTCGATCATCAGGTGGCAGTCGAGGATCCCGCCCGCCTCGTGGACCTGGTCCCGGATCGCCTCGACGATCACGGTTCCGATCGTGATCGGGGGCACGAAGTGACCGTCCATCACGTCCACGTGGATTGCGCGCGCACCGGCGTCCATGACTTCGCGAACCTGCTCGCCCAGCCGCGCGTAATCGGCCGACAGGATCGATGGCTCGACGAGCTTTTGCTTGATCAGCTGGGCGGGGTCCAAGGGGCGAGAGTCTGACACCATGCGCGCCATGAATACTCGAACCCTCGGCAAACAAGGCCTCACCGTCTCATGCGTAGGGCTCGGATGCATGGGTATGTCCGAGTTCTACGGGGGCCGTGACGACGACGAGTCGGTCGCGACGATCCAGCGCGCGCTCGACCTTGGAATCACCCTTCTGGACACGGCCGACGTCTACGGCCCGCACACCAACGAGCAGCTCGTTGGCCGTGCGATCGCGGGCAGGCGCAACGAGGTCGTGCTCGCCACGAAGTTCGGCATCGTCCGCGACCCGGAGAACGCGATGGCGCGCGGTATCAACGGTCGCCCCGAGTACGTGAAGGAGGCGGCCGACGCCTCGCTCCGCCGCCTCGGCGTCGACCACATCGATCTCTACTACCAGCACCGTGTCGATCCCCAAACGCCGATCGAGGAGACGGTCGGCGCAATGTCGGAGCTCGTCGAAGCCGGGAAGGTGCGGTTCATCGGCCTCAGCGAGGCGGGCGCGGACACGATCCGCCGGGCGAACGAGGTGCATCCGATCACGGCCGTGCAGAGCGAGTACTCGCTCTGGTCGCGCGACATCGAAGACGAGGTGATTCCGGCGCTGCGCGAGCTCGGCATCGGCCTCGTCGCCTACTCGCCGCTCGGCCGCGGGTTCCTGTCTGGGCAGATCAAGTCGATCGACGACCTCGACCAGGACGATTACCGCCGCTACTCGCCGCGCTTCCAGGGGGACAACTTCGACAGGAACCTCGAGCTCGTTCGGCAAATCGAGGAACTGGCTGCGGAGAAGGACGTGACCCCCTCCCAGCTCGCGCTCGCCTGGGTCCTGAACCGGGGCGAGGACATCGTCCCGATCCCCGGCACGAAGCGACGCCGCTACCTCGAGGAGAACGTGGCCGCGGTCGACATCGATCTCACCGACGAAGAGATGGAGCGGATCGAGGCCGCCCTGCCCGAGCCGGCCGGGCAGCGTTATACCGAGGAGATGATGCGCTCGATCGGGCGGTAGTACCAGGGATGGCGCGCTGGAGCGAGGTCGAGGCCAAGGCTCCGGAGCTTGTCGCCCTCGCGCGGGGATTCCTCGACGCTCATGTGCACAAGACGCTCGCGACGATCCGCCGCGACGGCTCCCCGCGGATCAGCGGCTCCGAGATCATCATCGCCGAGGGCGACCTGTGGCTCGGAAGCATGTACCGGGCGGTGAAGGCGCTCGACCTGCAGCGCGACCCGCGCTTTGCGCTCCATAGCGGATCGGACGATCCGCCCGTATGGAAGGGCGATGCGAAGCTCGCCGGCCACGTCGAGGAGATCACCGATCCGGAGCTGAAGACCAGGATCATCGGGGGGCACGCCCCAGCGGGCCCGAACCACCTCTTTCGCGCGGACATCGCGGAGCTCTCGGTGGTGCGGCTGGAGGGGGAGCCTGCCGACCACCTCGTGATCGAGTCCTGGCACGCAGGCCGGGGCGTGAGGCGCACGCAACGAGCCTAGTAGTACTGGAGGGCGCCGTTGGCGTCCGCGGGTGGAGGTGGACCGGAAAACCGGCATCACAGGGTCAGGGCTGAGGCGCTTGATCGGTTCGTAGGTGACTCGAGCGGATTGACACCACGAAAGCGCCAGTGATCG